>CAUAJB010000031.1 GCA_958429225.1 uncultured Collinsella sp. | reverse complement strand
CGTCATGTAGCCGCCACCCGAAAAACCAAAGCAACCCAGGTCATCCATGGCAATATCGCCGCGTGTCGCCAGGTAATCAATCAAGCGCATGTTGTCCCAGACGTTGAGGCCCGCGACCGTAAGACCCAGTGGCTCGGCCATACGTGCCTGGTTTAGGCACGTGCCGCGCAGAAAGCTGTTCTCGTCATCGCCCTGACCCTTCCAGTCACGACGGTATCCCCAACCGCGTGCGTCGGGGCAGACGGTCACGTAACCCATACGCGCCAAACGTAGACCGTAGTCGTAATTGAACTTACGCACAGCATCATCGACCGCCGGCACGCCCGTCACGCCCGCAACACTTGCGGCGCCTGCTCCCTGATGGCCATGCGGGCAGACATAGCAACACTTGCGGCCGCGCGCATCGAGCTTAGGCGACTGCGGCTCGAGCAGGTAGAACGGCATCCAAACGTCGCGCTCCACCTGCAGCATCGCATGGGTGCGCACGATACCGCCGGCAATCTGCACCCGATCGAGCTCGCGCGCCTCAATCGACACGCGATCCATAATCGATAGGCCCAACAGGTCAAACAGCCGAACCCTCGTCGCAATCTGCCATGCCTCAAAGTCTTCGGGCGTCGTGCCCTTAAATGCGGCGGAGCGGCCCTCACGCTTAAGGCGCTCACGAAACGCCAGTTCGTCTTCGTAATAGGTGTCGATATGCACCGTGCGACCGTTATCGGAAAGACTGTCGGTCTCCGCAGCGTCGCCCGGGCCACCTTCGGGGTCCCAGCCGTCCGCACCGGAAAGCACCTGTTCGCGGGCGTATCGGGTAGTGGCTGTCGCATCGAGCTCGTGCGCCCATGGCACCCAGTTTTCGGCATCACTCGCCGGGCCATGTAGGCTTGCACCAGCGTAGTGCGCCCTCTCGTGCGCCGCCGGCTTAGCCCAATCCCACCAACCTTCGCGCTTGATATGCTGTCCCAGCCAGCAATCGATCAGCACGGTCTGGGCCCACTCACGCCAAGGACGACCCAAATAGACCGAATCCGGTGCCACGTCTTGCGCGGCTGTAAACGAGCAGCCGTGGAACACGAAGCCATATGGCTCTCCCTCAGGCGTCGATGCCGCCGTCACGTAACCGTTCACGTCCATATTGCGGTTGAGCGAGCGGATCTCGCACCCCTCAAAATAGGCACACGCGCCGCCAAAGATAAAGTCGACGTCGCCCTCAATCCGGCAGCGTCGAAAATACTGACGGCCCACCCGACGCGGCGCAAACTGCTTGGGCCCAATGAATCCGCCCGGTTTGACTTCGCGCGGGGGCAACGGGCCCAAAAACAGCGTGTCCTGGCGCCCCGTAATGCAACAGGCGTCGACCACCAAACGGTCGCCGTCGGCGTACAGGGCAATCGCCTGCCCCACCTCGCGACCGTCGCCGGCATCGTTGACGATTGTGAGGTTCTCGAGCCGCACGTCGTCGGCATCGACTAAAACGGTATAGGTCCTAAACGTGCCGAGCGTACCGTCGACACCCGAGCCGTCCTCCGAGGGCATCTTGGCACCCAGGCTGCCCACGATGCGCACGCTGTCAGCCGTCTCGCCCGCCAACGTCACATGCGGCCGATGGATCTCGACCCGCTCGCGGTACTCACCCGGATCAATATGGATCGTCACCGCCTGCTCGGCGTCCGGATAGAGTTGATCGGTTGCCGCCAAGGCATCAGAAATCGTTGGATACGCTCCTGACGCAGCCCTCGAAACACGCAGCTCATTGATACTTTCGTTCATCGTCCATCACGCTCCCAGGCGGCAAACTGCTCAGGCCAGCCCTGAACCTGTGGCTGAATATGCTCGGCGCAACCCTTAAATGCCGTTTGGGCCGTGGCGAGCGATGCTCCGTGCTTTCCATGCGGAAAAATATGTAAGCTAAAGCCAATCCCGTGATCGGCAAGCGCCTGCGCAAGCAAAAGGCTATTTTGGACCGGCACCGATGCATCCTCGGCGGTATGCCATAAGAACGTACGGGGAAAACCTTCGCCCACCATGTTCTCGATCGACAACTTTTGAGCCAAAACGTCATCGGCACCCGTTAGGTGTTCAAACGAGCCACGATGGGCATAGGCCCCCGAGCTTACGACCGGATAGCCCAAGCAAAGTGCGTCAGGCCGAATCGACTCAGGCGATGTCGCGATCGACTCTGCAAGCCAAGGTTTGTCCCAAAGCGCCCCGAGCAAGCCAACCAGGTGTCCACCCGCCGAAAAACCCATGACCGTAATTCGATTGGGATCGACGCAAAACTCCGTCGCATGACTTCGCACGGTATCGACCGCCCGCGCAAGTTCTTGCAATGCAAGCGGATAGGTGGCGGGCGCAACCGAGTAGTCCAGAACAAAAGCCTGATACCCCATCGCAAGTAAGCGTAGCGCCACCGGCTCGCCCTCGCGAGGCGAAATATGATCGTAGCCCCCACCCGGCACAATCAAAACTGCAGGTCGGGGTTCCAGGGCATAAGCATCCTCGGTGGGAGCAAAAATATAGGACGAGATCGCGGCATCCGAGCCATCGACCCCGACACAAATCGTTTTATTGAGCATGTATACCTTCTCGTTATGATGCGTAGCGCGGCCGCATGGCACAAGGGCCGCATAGCCGATTTTTTCGGCAATGCGGCCCCGGTCATCAATTCCAGCTAGGAACGGACAATCTTATCGACGTTCTCGAGCTGCAGCTCGTCGCCATCCTGACCCTCGATCACCACATTTTGCAGGTCGAGGACTTTCACGTTCTGCGCGATGATGCCCTGGCGCGCCATGGGCTCCACGCCGCAGGCCATTGCAGGCACAAAGGGCTCGGCATCTGCCGCAAAGGTCACATGGACATCCTGGAACGTCAGGCGCGTCACCTTACTCTCGGGCAAGCCCGTGATGTAGGCGGCGGCAGCGTGGCAGTTGGTGGCCTCGATATCGCAAAACGTCGTGGCGCCAAAGCCGGGCGTACGGTCGTCGACGGGCACCGCGTCGCGGCTCTGGACATAGTCGGTCTTGCCGTCCTTATCGCAGAAGTAGAACGAATTGACCACGAAAGGCGTGAGCACCTCGTCCATGCGAATGTGCTCAAAGGTGATGCCCTCGTTGACGGCGTCCTTGCCGCGACCGCGACGAGTCTTAACGCGCAGGCCGCGGTCGGTGCGCTCAAAGAGGCACTTGCTCACGGTGAGGTCCTTGATGCCGCCGGCAGCCTCGGACCCCAACACCACGGCGCCATGACCGTCGTGCATGTAGCAGTGAGCGATCAACACGTCATGCGTGGCGGGACGAAGCTCGGGCTCAATGCCCAGTTTGCCGCTCTTGATGGCGATGCAGTCGTCGCCCACCGAGAACTGGCAACCCAGGATGCGAACAAAGCCACAGCTCTCGGGATCGAAGCCGTCGGTGTTGTGGGAGTTCTTGGGACCCTCGATGGACAGGCACAGGGCATCGACGTGTTCGCACAGAACGGGATGGATGTTCCATGCTGGGCTGTTGCGGACGGTAAAGCCGGCAAGGCTCACGTTTTGGCACTCGGACAGGAAGATCATGCGCGGGCGGGCGATCTCGCGGCCCTCCTCGGGGCGGAAGATATTCTTAAAGTCCTTGTTCCACCAGTTATCCTCGGCAAAATCGGTCTGGCCGTCGATGGCGCCGCGGCCATAGATGCACACGTCGTGCACGCTCAGACCCGTAAAGGTCGAGCAATAGGTCGAAAAGCTCTCGCCCTCCCAGCGGCCCAGGGGCAGCATATCGGTGCCGGCATACCCGGTGCCCTTGTCACCCGTGACCGTGCCCGGAATGTAGGCAAGCGCCGCGCGGTCGTGACGGGCCAGCAGCACCGCGCCCTCGGCGAGCTCGATGTTGATATTGCTCTTAAGGAAGAGGGACTTGATGCGGTAGTTGCCAGCGGGAATCAGCACGCGCCCGCCCTTGGGACAAGCCATGATGGCAGCCTGGATATTGGTGGTGTCATCGTGCTCGGCATCGCCTTTGGCGCCGCAGTCGCGAACGTTGATGGTAAAGGGCTCCGCGGGCGTGGTGACGCCCACACTCAGCTCACGCTCGCCGCAGACAAAGCGGACGAGGTTGCGCTTGCCGGGAACCAGGCCGTCAACATAGGTCTCGACCGTATTCGTGGTACCGACGGGCTCATCGTTGACAAAGATCTCCCACGCATCGGCACAGGTAAAGTAGCCACCGTCGTCGAGCTCAATAACGGCCGCGCGGGCGTTGCGCCAGATAACGTTCGTCTCCATGGGTCTCTCCCTCAAATGTAATCAGAAGTTCATACTACTCGTTTTTAAAAAAGGGCCGCACCCGCCGGTGGATCTCCGGTGGCACGGCCCTGTGGTTTGGACGATGCGCCTGCCCTACTCGGCGGGAATTACGCTGCCGTCCTGGAAGCCAACGTTGTTGTGAGCGAAGCAGTCCTCGTACTTGAAGCCGGAGAGCTCCTCGCAAAGAGCCTTGACCTCGGGCTGGACGTCGGCCATCTTGCCGCCCTCCTTGACGCGCTTGATCTCGTCGCAGAGGATGTCGCACTGCTCCTTGTCGATCTTGATGCCGCGGGCAAGGACAGCCGCGAGCAGGAAGAAGCCGGCGCAGCCGATGAGCATGTAGCCGCAGATGTACAGAGGCACGGTGGCGGGCTGGGTTACGGCGTCGCTGTTGCCGGCGGTCTGAATGAAGCCGGAGGCAGCAAGGACAATAGCCCATGCGTTGACGGCGATAGCCTGGGCGATCTGCTGGCAGAGCTGCTGAGCGGAGCTGTAGATGCCCTCGCGACGACGCAGGGTGATGAGTTCATCGACATCGGGGATGTAGTTGAGCAGAACATCGGGCAGGTACTGGAAACCAACGTAGAAGAACTTCCAGATGGCGAAGATGATGGGGTAGGCAATCATGGCGATGGCGACCGTGGAGGTGCCGTTAATCTGACCAAAGGCGAAGTAGTTGTAGGCGATGATGCACGCAGCGCAACCGACGTTGGCCAGGTACCAAGACTTGTGGAAGCCCTTCTTGGCCATGAGGGCAACCCAGATGGCGGTGCAGACGATAGCGACGACCTTGCCGGGCATCTCCATCACGGACTCATAGGACTTAGGAATCTGCAGGCAGTAGACGATGAAGAAGGACAGGCAGGCAGACCAGCAGGCAGCAGCGAGCTTCGTGGAGACCTGTGCATACAGGACCTTGCGGAAGGACTTGTTGCGGAAGGTAGAGACAACGTCGATGAAGAACTTCTTGATACCCTCGCCGACGCTCTCGATCTTCTCCTGAGCCACCTCCTCGGGGGTGTGCTCCCACGTGGACAGGTACACGCACAGCAGCGAGATTGCCATGACTGAAGCGTTGACCGTAGCGATGATGAAGTAGCTGAACGGGTTGGTCTCGCCGAAGGTGCCAAAGCCAAAGCCGACGAGTGCTGCCATCAGGAAGCCGGCGGCGTTACCAAAGAGGTGCTTGTAGCCGGTGAGGTACGTACGCTCCTTGAAGTCGTCGGTCATCTCGATGGTAAGCGGCGACAGGTTGGCGGTGCAGAACGTATACGCGACGTTGTAGATCAGGTACAGCACAAAGTAGTACGGGAAACCGAACGGCGTAGCCACAAAGATGAGCGGCTCGGCGACCATCATCGGGATTGCCAGCAAGATCCAGAAACGGCGGCGGCCAAAGATACGGCCGATCTTGGTAGCGTAGAAGTTATCGGCCACAAAGCCCATAAGCGGGCACAGAATGGCGTTGAGATAGATGGCGAACGAGCTGATCAGCGCAGCCTCGCCTGCGGACAGGCCGCACTCCGTGGACAGGAACAGCACCATGTAGCTGTGCGTAAAGGTCAGGGCACCGGAGTTGAGCATGCCGCCCATACCAAAGCCCAAGCGCGTCCAGAATGTGATCTTGCGCTTTTTACCGATCTTGTTAGTCATCGAGCTCCCTCTCTTTTCTCGATTGTCTTGGAACAAGACATTGGAGTCCATACCGACGTCTGTCTGCATGCCGTTCAGGGTGAACGTTTAGCTAAATTATGCGCGATTGCTTATGATAGGTGAACGTTCACTTGTATATTATCCTTGAACGGTCGTTTTTTGCCGTTGAACGGGCCTGAAAATGAAAAAATCCCTGCATTTTTGATTATCAAGTCGATTCAGCACCACGCAACAACTAGGTGAACGTTCATTGTTCTCTGGAGATGAGGGAGGTGCCGGGCACCCTTCCCAAAAAAGCCGTGCACGACAACGCAACGAGAAATCAAAACCACCCCTAAAAGGGGTGGTTTGCTCTTAGGGTATAACCCTTGGATTTCCGGCACGCGTCTAAAGGCGCCGGCCCTCACGGGATTCGGGCCGCACTGCAGATTGACCCGTGGCGGGCCGGTCAAACCGGCGCTATTTACGCCCCGGCCCCCTATCGAAGGGGTCCTCGTACTCCTTGACGCTCAGCCGGTCGATCGCGATGTCGGCCTTCTCCTGCTCCCGGATGTACTTCGCGATGGTGGCCTCGTTCAGGCCGACGGTGGACACGTAGTAGCCCTCGGCCCAGAACTTCCTGTTGCCGAACTTGTACTTCATGTTCGCGTGCTTGTCGAATATCATCAGCGAGCTCTTCCCCTTCAGGTAGCCCATCACGCTCGATACGCTGTACTTCGGCGGTATCGCCAGCAGCATGTGGACGTGGTCGGGCATCAGGTGCCCCTCGATGATCTCTATCCCCTTGTACTGGCATAGCTTCCTGAAGATCTCCCCAAGGTCGGACCTTATTTGGTTGTAGATGAATTTGCGCCTATACTTCGGCGTGAACACGACGTGGTACTTGCACATCCACTTCGTGTGCGACAGGCTGTAGGCCTTCTGGGCCATACGCCACCACCGCCCTCTCGACTCGGATTCCTCGCGGCCTGAACAATCGCAAGTGTCCGGCGAGGGGGCGGCTTTGTAAAGCCGTTTGGCCCCACCCGCATAGCGGGTGGTTTCTGATGCGGCGCGCTGCGCGCCCCGCACAGGCTAAAGCCGTAACGAAAAACGACCCCGCCGAGATTGTCCTCGGCGGGGTCGCTCAGTCTTTGCAGCAGCTTATTCAATCACGCGCTCAACGTGTCATCGCTACAGGCAGACTCCGTCCTTCCAGATGCTGATCTCGTGACAGCCGCGACGCTCGGCGCTGGTAAGCTTGCCGCTCGCCGTGTCCAGCACCAGCTGATACAGATCGCCGGCAGCCTCATCGAGCGTACGCTCGCCCGTAGCCACCACACCGGCGTTAAAGTCCATCCAGTTGGCCTTGTGGTCGCACAGGCGCTGGTTGGTGAACACCTTGAGCGTAGGCGCCGGCGCACCAAACGGCGTGCCGCGGCCGGTCGAGAACAGGATCACGTGGCAGCCGGCAGCCGTCAGGGCCGTGGTGGATACCATGTCGTTGCCCGGACCGCACAACATGTTCAGACCATGCTTGGTAGCCTGACCGGCGTACGGCAGCACGTCGACGATGGGGGCAGATCCGCCCTTTTGCACGCAGCCGCAGCTCTTGTCCTCGAGTGTGGTGATGCCGCCATCCTTGTTGCCGGGGCTCGGGTTCTCGTAGACGACCTCGCCATGGCTAATAAAGTAATCCTTAAAGCCGTTGAGCATGTCGGAGGCGGCGTTAAACACCTGCTCGTCCTCGCAGCGATCGAGCAGAATGCTCTCGGCGCCAAACATCTCGGGGACCTCGGTGAGCACCGACGTGCCACCGCGGGCGACGAGCATATCGCTCACGCGACCGATCGTGGGGTTGGCGGTAATGCCCGAAAGACCGTCAGAGCCACCGCACTTAAGGCCAATGACCAGCTCGGAGGCCGGAATGGGCTCACGCTTGGCCTGCTTGGCCAGGTCGGCCAGCTCAGACAGAATCTTGTGGCCTTCGACCTGCTCGTCGGCAACATCTTGGCAGGTAAGGAAGCGAACGCGCTCGTGATCGTACTCGCCCAGCTCGTCGAGCACCTGCTGATGCGTGCAGTTCTCGCAGCCGAGCGACAAGAACAGCACACCCGCAGCGTTTGCGTGACGCGAGAGCGCTACCAGCAGGCGACGGGTCTGGGCATGGTCGGCGCCGGTCTGCGAGCAGCCAAACGGATGCGGAAAGTAATAGACGCCCTCCAGCGAACCCTCGACCAGATCCTGAGCCTGCTCGCACATGGCACGTGCGACCTCGTTGACGCAGCCGACCGTGGGGATGATCCACAGCTCGTTGCGCGTGGCGGCGCGGCCGTCGGCGCGACGGAAGCCCATAAAGGTCTCGGGCTCAACCGGCTCAACGACCGGATGCGTCGGATTGTAAACGTACTCGACCTCGCCCGAAAGGTTGGTCTTGACGTTATGCGTATGAAGCCACTGACCGGGCTGGATGTCGCCCGTCACATGGCCGATAGGAAGACCGTACTTGACAACGTTCTCCCCCGCCGCAATGGCACGCACGGCCATCTTGTGGCCCTGCGGAATATCCTCCGCGGCAGCGACCTCGCCCACCCCGGGAACCGCGACGGCGGTGCCCTTGGCAAGCGGCGACAGCGCGACGATCACGTTATCGGCCGGATTGATCTGGATAGTGTTCATTACAAATGGTCCTAACCCTACAGGTTGAGCAGAAGTCGAGGCGCGGGCAAGCCGTCTGGCGCCCGCACCGGGAATTTACGCTTGAGCGTTGGCGAAGGCCTGCTTGGCGCCCTCGACACGCACGACGGTGAGCGCGTTGACGACAAACTCCTCGAGACCGGTGATCTGCGTAAGGTCCTCGCCCCACATCTGCTCATTGGTGAGCACGTCGTGCACCAGCTCGGTATCGTCTGCACCGGCGTGGGCGGCGTAGAAATCGAGCACGAAGGCATCGTCCTGAGCGGTGTACTCGGTGCCGTCGGCGCGGCGCAGGTGCAGGCCATCGCCCTCGCGAGCAACGAGCTCCTGAGTATAGAAGGCAATGAGCGTAGCGAGGCTCGTCGCCAGGCACTTGGGCAGGTTGCCGGTCTCGGCAACATAGTCCTTGAGCGTGGGCAGGTCGCGAGCACGCCATTTGGCCGTGGAGTTGAGGCAAATGGAGAGCAGCGCGTGGTCGATAAACGGGTTGTCGAAGCGGTTTTCGACGGCGGCGGCAAAGGCCCTGCAGTCCTCGACATCCAAGTCGGCGGCAAGCGTCGGAATGACCTCGTCGTAGAGCATGGTGTTCATGAAGCCGCGAACGGTCTCGTCATGCATGCAGTCGCGCACGATATCAAAGCCGGCAACCCAAGAGCCCGGAACAAAGGCGGTATGGGCACCGTTGAGGATGCGGACCTTGCGCTTTTTGTACGGGGTGACGTCGGGAGTCACAAAGACACCCGGAAGACCAGCCTTCACAAAGGGAAGCTTCTCGGCAAGCGACTCGTCGCCCTGGATGCCCCACATCTGGAAGGGCTCGCGCACGGCCAGGAAGGGATCCTCGTAGCCCAGACGCTCAGCCACCGCGGCGGCCTCGGATGCGTCGCGGATACGGCCCGGCACGATGGTGTCGACGAGCGTGGTGCAGACGGTGCAGTCGTTGGCCATCCACTGCGCAAACTCGTCCTCCCAGCCCCAGTCGCTCACATACTGGTTCATGATGCGCAGCAACTCCTCGCCGTTGTGATCGATGAGCTCGCAGGCGAGGACGATGACGCCCGGCTTACCGGCAGCCCAGCGGGTGTGGAGCACCTGGGCAAGCTTGGCGGGGAAGCTCGCAGGTGGCATGTCGTCGGCCTTGCAGGACGGGTCATAGGCGATACCGGCCTCGGTGGTGTTGGAGACGATGATCTCTAGGTCGTCGGAGACGGCGACCTCCATCATGGCGCGGTAGTCGTCCTCACGATACGGGTTAAGGCAGCGGCTGCAGGCGCTGATCACGCGGGACTCGTCAACCGTGTTGCCGTTCTCCTTGCCGCGCACCAGCACGGTGTACAGGTCGTCCTGGGCATTGATACCGTCGGCAAAGCCAAAGGCACCGTTGATGGGCTGCACCATGACGACCTTGCCGTTCCAGCCGGTGGCCTCGTTGCCCATGTCAAAGAAACGGTCGACGAAGGCGCGCAGGAAATTGCCCTCGCCAAACTGCAGAACCTTCTCGGGAGCATCCTTGGGCAGCAAATAGCCCTTGTAGCCGATCTTCTCGAGCGCATCGTAGCTGATGTTCTCCATCTATGTGTCTCCTTAGATGTTTGTTAGCGTGCAAGCAAAACGGGGCTCCGCGTGTGGCAACGGCGCCCAGGGTTCGATGTGATTCGATGCGGGCTTAGGCCTCGTCGGTGTCCAGGTCAAAGCCAAAGTAGCGGACCGCATTGTTGTAGCTGATGTCGCGCACGATACTGCCCAGCAGCTCCATGTCGGCCGGGTACTTGCCCTGCTCGACCCACTCGCCGATCACGCTGCACAGCACGCGACGGAAGTACTCGTGGCGCGGATAGGACAGGAAAGAGCGGGAGTCGGTAAGCATGCCCACAAAGTTGCCCAGGACGCCCTCGTTAGCCAGAGCCGTGAGTTGCTCGCGCATGCCGACCTCGTTGTCGTTGAACCACCAGGCGGAGCCGTTCTGGATCTTACCGGCGGTCGGAGCCTCCTGGAAGCAGCCCATGACGGTATCGATCATGGTGTTATCGATGGGGTTCAGGCTGTACAGAATGGTCTTGGGCAGGCCGCAGGTCTCCTGAATGGAGTTGAGGAAATCGGCAAGCTGGTCGGACGGCGTGTAGTTGGAGATGCAATCGTAGCCGGTATCGGGACCGAGCTTGGCAAACATGGCGCGGTTGTTGTCGCGCTTGCAGCCAAAGTGCAGCTGCATGGCCCAGCCCAGACGGACATACTCGCCGGCAACGAACTGCATAAAGGCAGTCTTGTACTTAAGGACCTCTTCCTCGGTGAGCGGCTCGGCAGCCAGGCCCTTGGCAAAGATGGCCTCAATCTCATCGGCGGTAGCCGGGACATACATAACGTAATCGAGTGCGTGGTCGGAGGCGCGGCAGCCCAGCTCGTGGGCAACATCGTAGCGCTTGGAGATGGCGGACTTCATGCCCTCAAAGTCGCTGACCTCAACGCCGGCAACCTCGGAAAGGTGCTTGCAGTAGTCGGCGAACTCCTGGCCGCGCTCGATGCGCAGAGCGGCGTCGGGGCGCATGGCGGGAACGACCTGAACGTCAAAACTGTCATCGGCGGCAATCTTCTTGTGCCACTCAAAGCTGTCGGCGGGGTCGTCGGTAGTGCAGATCATGCGGACGTTGGACTGCTTGATCAGGTTGCGGCAGGTGAAACTGGCCTCGGCGAGCTTGGCGTTGGCAAGGTCCCAGACCTCCTGGGCAGTCTTGCCGTTGAGGACGCCCTCGTAGCCAAAGTAGCGCTTAAGCTCCAGGTGGCTCCACTCAAAGACGGGGTTGCCAACGCAGCGACCCAGGGTCTCGGCCCACTTTTGGAACTTCTCGCGAGCAGGGGCGTCGCCAGTGATAAAACGCTCGTCGACGCCGTTGGCACGCATCAGGCGCCACTTGTAGTGGTCGCCGCCCAGCCAAACCTCGGTGATGTTCTCGAAACGCTTGTCCTCCCAAATCTCCTTAGGAGAAATGTGGCAGTGATAGTCGACGATGGGCATGCCCTCGGCAAAGTTGTGGAACAGCTCCTCGCCGGTCTTGGTGCTCAGCAGGAAATCCTGATCGTCCATGAAGTTTTTCATCAAACAACCCCTTTGTTTGCGGAGCGGGCGCACAATACGCTCGTCATCCTCTAGGTGAACGTTCACCATACTAATCCATTACGACTCAAAAGGTGAACGTTCACCTAACAACCATGGGGTGAACGGTAGGTTTTGCCCGTTCAACGGTTGCCGGAGCTGTGACTTGCATGCATTGCGGACCGGTTGGCGTCCCCGAACACCGAACTTGAGCGCTTTTGCTCAGGTGGGTCATGTCCCGACGTACATTTTTGGGAGTATTCAGCATTGGAGCGCGCCGTGCGCCATCCTCAGCGTCCTATTTGGAACGCAGATAGCGCCCGATCGGCATAAAAAGTGCCCCCGATGGCAAATTACGCCATCGGGGGCACTTAAAACAGTCGTTCTGCACCTCATTCAGGGCATGCCAATGCTGAATACTCCCAAAAATGCACGTCGCAAGAGGGGGTACCTGCTCAATCGGCTAAATACCCGCAAGTTCGCAGTAGCGGTCGACATTGCTGGCAAATACCATCTCGACGGCACCCTTCTGGACGGGCACCGTCGGGGTCCTTCCCCACAGCAGATAATCGCCCAGCGTCTTAGCGCCGCGATACGCCAGGCTCGTCGGGTCCTTATAGACAATATTGGTAAAGATACCGCGGCGCAAGGCCAGAGCACTTTCGGGAAACAGGTCGTTGCCGATCACCATGACCTGACCGGCCTTGCCGGTCGAGACGAGCGCGTCGGCAACCACTTCGGAACCAACGGCAAAAACGCTACAGATAAGTTCGGGGGCGTCCGGCGCACTCAAGCGCTTTTCGAGCTCATGCTCGAGTTGTTTGACTTGCGCATGGGCACCTGCAAGATCCTCAACCTGCCATGGAATATCACGTTCGCGCAGGTAATTGTGGAAGGCGCGGGCGGTTAGATAGTGCGAATCGGTATATGGGTCGCCTGTCAAAAGGAGCACGCGGGCGTCGGCCCCAGAAGCATGGACCAGGTTTGCCGCCTGCTCGGCCATAAGGCTGCCTGCCGTCGAATAATCGGCCAAGCTCGCACCCAAACGATTCAAATGCGGACGGTCGCCGTCGACAAGCTCAATCGTCACGCCCGCCTCGGCGATCTGCCCCAAAAGCTCAGTCGCACGATCGTCGCCCGGCGCATAGGCGAGCAAGCCATCAATCTTCTCGCCCACCTGCAGACGCTCGTCGATTTGCTCGAGTGCATCAGCGTAGCCGCCCACGCCAAATTCAACGCGCTCAACCGTAATGCCCCGGTCGATGACCTCCTGTTCAAAGCGATTGCAGCCTTCCCACAGGTAACGGAAAAAGTACGCTCCCTCGCGCGATGCGCGGGGCAGGCAAAACACCAGATTGATATCCTTGCGGCGCAGGCTTGAGGCACTTGTGTTGCGGTGATAGCCCATGGCCTCGGCCTTAGCGTTCACCTTGGCGCGCACGGATTCGCTCACGCCGGCCTTTCCCGTCAGGGCCTTGTGCACGGTATTGATGGAAACGCCAAGCTCGGCGGCTATGTCCTTCATGGTTACGCGAGCGCTCATGCGGTTACTCCGTTATAGATAAGTTGCCAATTAATAGTCCAGTTAACGATACCCCAAAAATACTCTTCGACTCGCCGTGCTCTCCCTCAAATGCACAAAGCGCCCCGCGAACGGATGCCCGCGGAGCGCTTGGATGTCCGGACCTTATTTGATACCGCGGCCCAAGTCTTCGGCGATTTTATCCACGTCCTTAAGTGCGGCGCACGTCTTTTTGTTGGAGCAATGCCCCGTGCAAACGCCACCCTGAGCGCAGTCGGCGCAGGTGCCCTTGCGGTAGATGCGCACGCACACGGCGACAAACGCAATACCGATAACAGCCAGTACAACAATATCGATAGGTGCCATAGCAAGCCTCCTCTAGTTAACCACCACTTACTTTACCCCATTCTCCACCTACCAAAAAGGGACAGGTTTGTTTTGGTCGGTTTTATCTGCGGAAACGCCACATCTCTCCCACCAAAAAGCCCGAGTGTCGCTGGGACACCCGGGCTCGTGGAAAGGGGTTAATCCTTATTCGGACTTAAGCGGAAACTGCGGCGGAAGCAGTGTTGGTCTCGTCCTCATCGGTCCATGCATGCTTGGGCATGGGACGGAAAATCTGGAAGAGCATCGCAACCAGCAGCACAATGGCCACAACCGTCCAGATACCAAACTGCCCAAGGACAAGCAGGTTGTAGAACTGGTTGATGAACAGGCCGATCACCCAAGCGAAGATGCACTCGTAGCCGATGGCAATCGCGGTCCACTTGCCAGAGTCCATCTGGTTGCGGATGGTGCCAATGGCGGCAAAGCACGGAGCGCACAGCAGGTTGAAGGCGCCGAAGGCCACGCAAGCGCCCATGGTGGGGAACATGCCGGCAAACGCGGTCCACAGGCTCGGGTCGGTCTCGCCCGCGTCGGCGACGGACAGCAGCGAGCCGGCGGTGGCGACGACGTTCTCCTTGGCGACGAGGCCAGAGACGGTCAGTGCGGTTGCCTGCCAGGTGCTAAAGCCGAGCGGGGCGAAGATCCAAGCGACCAGGTTGCCGAGCATGGCGAGCACGGAGTAGTCCATGAACTCCTCGGGGATGCCGTCCATCGCAGGCAGGAAGCCAAAGGAACCGTTGTAGCTACCAAAGTTGGACAGGAACCAAACCACGACAGTGGACGCGAAGATGACCGTGCCGGCCTTCTTGATAAAGGCCCAGCAGCGCTCCCACACGTGCAGCGCCCAAGAGCGGATCGCCGGGAAGTGGTAGGCGGGAAGCTCCATAACGAACGGCGTCGGGCGACCGGCGAAGAGCTTGGTCTTCTTGAGCATAAGGCCCGAGGCGATGACGGCAAAGACGCCCAGGAAGTAGAAGAGCGGGCTGATCCACGCCGCGGTGGTGGAAGAGTCGCCGATGATGGAACCCATGAGCAGGGCGATGATCGGCAGCTTAGCGCCGCAGGGGATGAACGTGGTAGTCATGACCGTCATGCGGCGGTCCTTCTCGTTCTCGATGGTCTTAGTAGCCATGACGCCGGGGACGCCGCAGCCCGAAGACACGAGCATGGGGATGAACGACTTACCGGACAGGCCAAAGCGGCGGAACACGCGGTCCATGATGAAGGCAACGCGGGCCATGTAGCCGCAGTCCTCCAGGAAGGACAGCATCACAAAAAGCAGGAACATCTGCGGCACAAAGCCGAAGATGGCGCCCAGGCCGCCGACGATACCGTCACAGACGAGCGAATCGACCAGGCCACCGTCCTCGGTGCCACCCGCCACAAGTGCGTCGTGGACCATGGTGGTAATACCCGGAACATAGGGGCCGTACTGCGCCGGGTCGACCGAGTCGGCATTGTCGCCCGCGGCCTCGACAGCCTCATCGTAGGCGTCGCGGCCCTGGCCGAGCACATACCAACCGTCGGTACCAAAGAGCTGGTCGTTGGTGAAGTCGGTCACCGTGCCGCCCAAGGTAGAAACGGCGATGTAGTACACGCAGAACATGATGACCACAAAGATCGGCAAGCCCAGAATACGGTTGGTAACCACGCGGTCGATCTTCTCGGAGGTGCTCATCTTGGCCGGGGCCTTGGTGAGGCACTCGTCGATGATGTGCGCGATCACGCCGTAGCGCTCACCGGTGATGATGGACTCGGCGTCGTCATCGCAATCCTGCTCGCACTGGGCGACCAGCTGCTCTACGCGAGCAGCCTTCTCCTTAGTGAGGTTGATGAGCTTGCAGGCGTCCGCGTCGCGCTCAAACAGCTTGACAGCGTAGTAGCGGCGCTTGTTGGCGGGAACGCTCGCCGGAAGGTTGTTCTCGATGTGGTCCAGAACGTCCTCGATGGAGGAGTCGAACTTGTGCTCCGGTACCTGGCCCTTGGAAGCGGCGGACTTCTTAACCTGCTCGAACAGCTCCTTGATACCCTTGTTCTTAAGAGCCGAGATCATCATGACCGGGCAGCCGAGCTTCTTGGAAAGCTTGTCAATGTCGATCTTGTCGCCATTCTTCTCGACCAAGTCGGCCATGTTGAGGGCAACGACCACGGGCAGGCCGGTCTCGATAACCTGAAGCGCCAGGTACAGGTTGCGCTCGAGGTTGGTAGCATCGACGACTTGGACGACAACATCGGGCTCGCCGCTCATGAGGTAATCGCGCGAGCATTGCTCCTCGGGGCTGTAGGGGGAAAGCGAGTAGATGCCAGGGAGGTCCGTAATGGTAACGTTCTTGTCGCTTAGGAGCTTGGCTTCCTTTTTCTCAACCGTGACGCCGGGCCAGTTGCCAACGTAGCCGTTGGCGCCGGTGATCAGGTTGAAAAGCGTGGTCTTGCCGCAGTTGGGGTTACCCGCCAGCGCGACATGGATCTGAGAATCCGCCATTCAATCCTTCTTCCTTGTGTGCCTGCGCTGCTTTCTCCGCGCAGGCTGGATAATGTGCTTCAAAGATGCTGCATTAAGTTAGAAAAACCTAACTTTATCTGCAGAAATATGCGCCGCGAGTCCTTACTGGACCTCGACGACGGCGGCCTCCTCCTTGCGGATGGAAAGCTCGTAGCCGCGCACGTTGATCTCGACCGGATCACCGAGCGGTGCAACCTTCACGACCTTGAACGAAGTGCCCTTGATGAGCCCCAGGTCCATAAGGTGGCGGCGAAGCGCACCCTCGCCGTGAAGCTTGACGATGGTGGAGCTCTCGCCCACCTTAACGTCACCCAACGTCTTCATTTACTTGTCCCCCTTTCAGTGCGTACAGAAATACCGTCGACTAACCGACGGTCATGATGTGCATGGCAACCTTGGAATCGATACCAAAGCGTGCGCCCAGCACAGTGACGATGATATTGGCGCCACTCGAGCTCACCACGTGGATTTCGTTGCCCTCGACAAAGCCAAGGTCCTTGAGGTGGTGCTTCATGTCCTCATTGCCCTTTACACGAGACACGCGCACGGTTTCGCCCGCTTTTACCATCGAAAGCGGCATGGCCGGCATCTGCGGTCCGCAAGACATGAGTTGCTCCTAACGTCAGTTCGTCCTCAACATCAACGCGGTAAAAGTTAACCACGCCTATGTTCGCTTTAGTAAACTAACACGTGGTTAACTTTTTGAAAAGGGTCCCCATTCAGATTTCGAAAAAGTTTCCTATACGAAACAAAAGAGGTACCGCAAAGACCATCTCTTTGCGGTACCTTTTGATACCAATGAATATGACAAAGGGACTGCCCCCCTTGCCACATTGTTGCGATTAAAGCGAGAGGTTTCTGATCGACGTGACGCAGGAAGCCTCATCCACGCCCGAAACGCGGAACACGACGTCTTCGCCACATTCGCCGCAGAGTGCCATGAGCCCTATAACGTCGCGGCCATCCGTGTGGCGATCGCCGATACTGACTGACACGTCGCTACGATGCTTGGCAATGATGTCATAGAGCAGCGCAACCGGGCGGGCATGTAATCCCAACGGATCTTTAATCGTCTTTGTAAACTCGACCATGTCCCCTCCCACGACATCGCACATTCGGCCGGCAAACCCAGCCACGTGGTAGTTATTGTACGTTACCGGCCGCATCCCCGTCCCAAAAAAACGAGGGAAGGCACGCGTCCTTCCCTCGCAACGGGCAATATGTAGCCGCTTGCCTACATCAGGCGCAGGCTGACGTCCTTGAGCTGGGCGCCACTAACGGCACTCGGGGCGCCCGACATGAGGTCGGAGCCGCTGGCCGTCTTGGGGAACGCCATGACGTCGCGGATGGAGTCGGAGCCGGTGAGCAGCATGCACACGCGGTCCAGGCCCAGAGCGAAACCGCCCATCGGGGGCGCACCAAACTTGAGCGCCTCCATGAGGAAGCCGAACTGCGACTCGGCACGCTCCTCGGTAAAGCCCAGAAGCTTGAGCATGGACATCTGCATCTCGGCGTTGTGGATACGCATACCGCCGCCGCCAGCCTCAAAGCCGTCCATGACAAAGTCGTAGGTGCAAGAACCAGCCGCCAGCGGATCGGCCTCGATCTTGGCGATGTCGGTCTCGGTCGGCAGGGTAAAGGGCTGGTGCTCGGCAGCATAGGCCTTGCGATCCTCGTCCCAATGGAACAGCGGGAAGTTGACGACCCACAGGAAGTCGTGGCCCTCGCGCTTGATCTCGAGCGCGTTGGCCATGTGGGAACGCATGCCGCCCAGGATCTCGTCAGAGAGCAGGCGCGGGCCGGCGGCGAACATCACAAGGTCGCCGGGCTCGACGTCCATGCGCTCGCGCAGAGCCGCCATCTCCTCGTCCGAGAAGAACTTGACGATGGGGCTGTTGATGGAGCCGTCCTCGCGGAAAGCGATCCACGCCAGACCCTTGGCGCCAAACGTGGAGGCCACGCCGGCAAGCTTATCGATCTTGGCACGTGCCCAGGCACCGGCGCCCTTGGCGTTGATGGCCTTGACGACAGAGCCCTCCTCGTTTGCGGCAGTCGCAAAGACCTTGAACTTGGAGTTGGCAAAGATGTCGGTCAGGTCGACCAGGTGCATACCGTAGCGGGTATCGGGCTTGTCGGAGCCATAGGTGTCCATGGCATCCCAGTAGTTCATGCGACGCAGCGGCGTGGGCATCTCGACACCCATGCGACCGAAGGCATCGGCAAGAACCTCTTCGAGCGCGCTCATGACATCGTTCTGGTCCACGAAGGACATCTCGATATCGACCTGGGTGAACTCGGGCTGACGGTCGGCACGCAGGTCCTCGTCGCGGAAGCACTTGGCAACCTGGTAGTAGCGCTCGACGCCACCGACCATGAGCAGCTGCTTCAGGAGCTGCGGGGACTGCGGCAGGGCGTAGAAGTTGCCCGGCTGAATACGGCTGGGAACGATGAAGTCGCGGGCGCCCTCGGGCGTGGACTTAAACAGGGAGGGCGTCTCGACCTCCATGAACTCACGGTTGTGCAGTGCCTCGCGAATGGCAAAGGTGAAGTCGGAGCGCAGCTTGAGGTTGGCCATCATCTCGGGACGGCGAAGGTCCAGATAGCGATAGCGCAGGCGGGTGTCCTCGCTGGTCTCGATGCCGTCCTCGATCTGGAACGGCGGGGTGACGGACGTGTTGAGCACCTCGGCGTGGTCGGTCAGGACCTCGATCTCGCCGGTCGCGAGCTTGGTGTTGGTGGTCTCCTCGCCACGAGCGCGCACGACGCCGTGGATCTTGATGGGCCACTCGGGACGCATGGTCTCGGCGATCTTAAAGGCATCGCCGTCGGAGTGCTCGGGGTCGAAGGTGAGCTGCGTGATGCCCTCGCGGTCGCGAAGGTCGCAGAAGATAAGGCCGCCGTGGTCGCGGCGACGGCTCACCCAACCGGTGAGGGTGACCTCTTCGCCCACGTTCTCGAAGCGAAGCTCGCCACAAGTACGGGTGTGCATGGAATGCTCGTCAATGGGACGGGTCTGGCTCATACCAGTGATCCTCCTTTATGGATCTGTGCCGCCCCGTGTCGTTCCGGGCGGCGTCGTACAGATTTGCCCAGCCTGCGTAAACCGCGCAGCCGGACATGGCGTTCTATCTTATCTCACCCGCGTCGATGTGCCACGAAAAAGTAGCTCTTGCCCAAAGACTTGACGGAGACGAAACAATTGACGCACCGTGGCCGTCGCCCAGGCGTGCGGCGTGCGACAATGTGCCCCAATACAACTGCACTCGGAAAGGCCCGCCATGACTGCACGCCTCATCGTTATGGATATCGACTCCACGCTCATCAACCAGGAAGTTATCGACCTGTTGGGCGAGGAGGCCGGCGTAGGCGAGCAAGTGGCGCAGATCACTGAGCGCGCCATGCGCGGCGAGCTCGACTTTAAGCAGGCGCTCGAGGAACGTGTAGGGCTGCTTGCCGGCCTGGACGAGAGCGTGTTCGAGCGCACCTTTGAGCGCGTGACGTTTACCCCCGGCGCGCTGGAGCTTGTGCGCTCGGCGCACAGCAAGGGCTGGAAGGTCGGCGTGGTAAGCGGCGGCTTTCACGAGGTCGCCGACAAGATCGTGGCTGCCGCGGGTATCGACTTTTGTCTGGCCAATCGTCTGGAGGTCGTGGACGGCAAGCTCACCGGTAAGTTAGCTGCCGACATTGTGACCAAGGAGTCCAAGCTCATCCAGCTGCTGGATTGGGCGGTTGGGTGCGGCGTCGACATAGCCCATACCGTCGCGATCGGCGACGGCGCCAACGACATCCCCATGATTCAGGCCGCGGGCACGGGCATCGCGTTTTGCGCCAAGCCCAAGACGCGCGAAGCCGCCCCATTTGCCATCGACGAGCGCAACCTGATGCTCGCCATGGACATCATCCTGCGTGACTAGCCGATCCGTCTAACAATTGAATCAGTCTGTCCTATAGTTTCCGAACAATTTTGTCTTAGTGTTCGGAAACATACCCTTTGAGTGCTAGACTTTGCGCCGTCGAAGGGAACATATATGGATAAGCGAGATCTTGAGCAGCTGCTGAGTAATGTTGCCGGCGGATCAGTCAGCCCTGCCGACGCCCTTACGCGCATCCAGACGGCTCCGACCGCCGATCTGGGCTTTGCACAGCTCGATCTTTCGCGCGGAGTGCGCCAGGGAGCCGGCGAGGTTGTCTACGGCGCCGGTAAAACCGCCGAGCAAATTGCCGCCATTATCGAGGCGCTGCGCGATGCCGGCCAGGAGCGCATCCTGGTCACGCGCTTGGATGCCGAAAAAGCAGCCCGTACCTCGGAGCTCCTCGACAACGGCATCGACCTGGGATATGTCCCGGACGCACAGCTCGCCCTCGTGGGCGGCAAGCCCTCCCCTACCGGCAACGGACGCATCGTCGTCGCCTGCGCCGGCACGAGCGACCTACCCGTCGCCGAGGAAGCCGCGTTGACGGCCGAATTCTATGGCAACGAGGTCGACCGCCTCTACGACGTAGGCGTCGCCGGCCTGCACCGCCTGCTCGCGCATGCCGAGGAACTTGCTCAGGCGCAGGTGGTCATCGCCATCGCCGGCATGGAGGGCGCGTTGGCGAGCGTTGTCGGCGGCCTGGTGAGCTGTCCGGTCATCGCCGTTCCCACCAGCGTGGGCTATGGCGCGAGCTTTGGCGGCGTGGCCGCACTGCTCGCCATGCTCAACTCCTGCGCCAGCGGCGTTTCGGTCGTCAATATCGACAACGGCTTTGGTGCCGCCTACCAGGCAAGTCTTATCAATCATCTGAGCGCCGGCACACCCCGCGCCCGTTAAGGAGCATTCCATGTCCAATCATCAGCACACGCTTATCATCGACGGCACCTCGGGCATCAGCGGCGATATGACCGTCGCAGCCCTGCTCGACCTGGGCGCCAACGAGGAGCACCTGCGCGAACAGCTCGCCACGCTGCCGGTCGACGGCTTTACGATCGCCGTCACGCGTGCAAACAAGCATGGCATCGACGCCTGCGATTTCGACGTCCAGCTTGCAGAGGAGCTCGAGAACCACGATCACGATATGGCCTGGCTCTACGGCAACGAAGCAGCTGCCGAGCACACGCACGAGCATGAGCACCACCATCATGGCCATTGTGAGCACGAACACGAGCACTGCCACGAGCATGACCATGAGACCCACGGCCACGACCACGGCCACGACCACGACCACGGCCACGACCACGAGGGTCACCATCACGCCCACCACCATCACCACCGTTCTTTGGCGGACGTCACCGCCATCATCGATGGCTCGCAGCTAAGCGATGGCGCCAAGCGTCGCGCCCTCGCCATTTTTTCCGTACTCGCCGCCGCCGAGGCCAAGGCTCACGGCAAAACGCCCGAGACCGTCATGTTCCACGAGGTGGGCGCCGTCGACTCCATCGTCGACGTCTGCTCTGTCGCTATCTGCCTCGATGACCTGGGCATCGAGGATATTGTCGTCGAGTCGCTCTCCGAGGGCCACGGCACCATCCACTGCGCCCACGGTCTCATGCCCATTCCCGTCCCCGCTGTCGTCAACCTATGCCAGGCGGGCAATATCGCCCTCACGCCCGCACCGGTCGCCGGCGAGCTCGTGACGCCCACGGGCGCCGCCATCGTCGCCGCACTGCGCACGTCCGACCAACTGCCCTCACGCTACCACATCGAAGCCGTCGGCTACGGCGCCGGTAAGCGCCCCTACGAGGGTTGCTCCGGTACGCTTCGCTGCCTGCTCGTTCACGCGGACGCATAGCCATGGATGCCCGCAAAACCAAAAGCCGCGCCGCTATTGTCACGGCGTTTTCCGAGCTCCTTCGCGAGGAAGACTACGGCAAGATCACCGTCGGCGACATCATAGCGCGCGCTCATGTAGGCCGCGCGACATTCTACGGCCTCTTTAAGAGCAAAGACGACCTACTGTCCGAGCTCGTGAGCGACATCTGCACCCACGCCCTCGACGATGACGGTACGCCCCTCGACGACTCACTCGTGCAGGTCGAGCATATCCTCAACAACCTCTGGGAGCGCCGCCAGGGCGTTCGAGCCCTCGTAGCCGGCGCCGGCTCACGCGTCTTCGCCGACTGTCTCCGCAAGACCATCATGTCGCGCGCAGCCGAAACCGTCCCCGTCGACCCCGCAGGCCCCGCCAGCACCATGGACCGCAGCTTCTTACTGCACCACATAGCCTCAAGCTTCGTAGCCACCGTCCAATGGTGGGCCTGGCACAACTTCCAAGCAGATAAAGCCGACGTAGCCAAAGACTACCTCTCAGCCGTAAAGCCCCTCTTCAACTAAGTAAGAAGCTCATCCCAAAGTTCCGCCCCAACCCAAAGCACAATCCATCCCAAAGTATCGACAACAGCCCAACGCCCCTACCAGCAACAAGCCCCTCCCATCCAAATTCAGATATATATATGTTGGGTTGCTTGTACGAACGCAACAAAGACCCCGCAGCTGACCGCATGGGGTAACTTCCCAGCGCATTCCGCAGGACGCAAAAAGGCTCGCCGCACGAAGTGCGCAGCGAGCCTT
>CAUAJB010000030.1 GCA_958429225.1 uncultured Collinsella sp. | reverse complement strand
GGAAAGAAGCTGCGCCGCGGGGGAGGCGACCCAAATGGCTTTCTCATATCGTCTTGGTTATCGTAGCCAGCCAGTGAGTTCATGATTATGATGGGCGACATGGCACTGACGGCGCAGGCACCGGCGCTCATACCGGAATCGCCATCCGACGCGTTGGCGAGCGTCAACACGACGAAGATGAACAGGCCGACGCCCGCGATGCTCGGGATGAGCGTGCGAACGATGGCGAGCTCGGACATAAAGGCGCGTTTCATTTTGAAGCCCCTTTCAGCGTGAGGCGAAGATAGTCGTCAATGGTTACCCGATCGCAGGGAATCTCGGGAAAGGCCTCGAGCGTTTCGCGACGGTTGGGCACGAGCACGTCCACGCTGTAGGCGTGGCGGGCGGCATGGGCACCTTCGACGCAAGCCATAAGCTCGGCGGCCTGCGCTTGGGTGCAGTGGGCGATGCCGGCTCGGTCGGTAATGTCCTCGCGCGGCAGGTCAAACACAATCGAGCCGTTATCGATGCAGATGACGCGGTCGGCGGCGCGATCGAGGTCGGACGTAATGTGGCTCGAGAGCAGCACGCTGTGCTGGCCGTCGGCGACAAAAGCAAGCAGCTCATCGAGCAGTTCCTCGCGCGCCATGGGATCGAGGCCCGCGGTGGCTTCGTCCAAAAGGAGTAGCTTGGCATTATGGCTGAGTGCACAGGCAAGCTGCAGTTTCATGCCCATGCCGCGGGAGAGGTCCTTGACCTTTGTCTTGGGATCGAGGCCAAATCGGTCGATGAATCCGGCGAACGTTTTGCGGTCCCACGTGGGGTACGCCTGACCTACGAGTGCCTCGATCTGGCCCACCTTGAGCGTTGAAGGGAAGGGGCATGTGTCCAGGACGTGACCGACGCGGGAGCGCAGGCAGCGCTGTGTCTCATCGGGCGCGTCGGCGCCACAGCGCTGCCCAAACAGGCGCACCTCGCCGGCATCGAGCTTTATAAGCCCGAGCGCGGCTCGAATCGTCGTTGTTTTGCCAGCACCGTTGGCACCAACAAAGCCGACGATCTGGCCAGGCTCCACGGCAAGCGTGACGTCGCGCAGCGAAAAGCGGTCGCTTACAGCGCGTGAGATGCCTTTGAGTTCAAGCAAGTTTTGCATGGTATAGCCTTTCTTGCAGATGGCTACTGCATGGTTTCGGGGGCCACCAGGTCGAGCATCTCGTGCAGTTTGTCGCGCGTGACGCCCAGGGTTTCGGCTTGGCTCGCCGCTTTCGCAAGCAGCTCTTCGATATGGCAGAGCTGGTTTTCGCGCAAAAGCTCCTGGTTGCCCTCGGCGACAAAACAGCCCTTGCCCTGCACGGTGTAGATAAACCCGAGCTGCTCCAGGTCGGCGTAGGCGCGCTTGGTGGTGATGACGCTCACGCCAAGATCGCTCGCGAGTGCACGGATGCTGGGGAGTTTGGCTCCCGCAGCGAGCGTGCCCGATAAGATCTGAGCTTTGACTTGCGAGGTTATCTGCTCGTAGATGGGCTTGTCGCTCGAATTGGATAGGATGATGTCCACAGCGGCTCCTTAGCTGTTGGGCTACACGTGTATATAACCGGTAAGCATAGTATATATACACTATGCACAGTTATGCAAGAGGTAAATACGGATTGGGCCGGCTACCCAGGTCCCAACTGATGAATTTGTCCTGATAGGCGCTCTAGAGCGGGATTTCGCGGCTACAATAGGGCGGTTACATCGACGTAATGCACTCAATGCAAGAAAGGATCCGCATGGCAAGCCTGTCGGATGAAATCTCGTCGCGCCGCACATTCGCGATCATCAGCCACCCGGACGCCGGTAAGACCACGCTTACCGAGAAACTGCTGCTCTATACCGGCAGCATTCAGACCGCCGGCTCGGTCAAGGGCAAGAGCTCGGCCAAGCATGCCGTCTCGGACTGGATGGACATCGAGAAGGAGCGCGGTATCTCCGTTACCTCCTCGGTGCTGCAGTTCACCTATAACGGCGCCTGCGTCAACATCCTCGATACCCCCGGCCACCAGGACTTCTCGGAGGATACCTACCGTACCCTTATGGCTGCCGACGCCGCTGTCATGGTTATCGACGGCGCCAAGGGCGTCGAGGCCCAGACCAAGAAGCTCTTTAAGGTCTGTACGCTGCGCCACATTCCCATCTTCACCTTTGTGAACAAGCTCGACCACGAGGCTCGCGATCCGTTTGAGCTCATGGAAGAGATCGAGAACGTTCTGGGCATCAACACCTATCCCATGAACTGGCCGATCGGCAGCGGCCGCAACTTCCGCGGCGTGTTCGACCGTCAGACCCGTCGCGTTATCGCCTTCGAGGGCGACGGTCACGCCAACGCCACCAAGAAGGTCGCCGAGGTCGAGGCCGAGCTGGGCGATCCTTCCATGGACGAACTCATCGGCGAGGAAAACCATAAGAACCTGATGGACGACATCGAGCTGCTCGATGGCGCCGGCGACGAGCTCGACTTGGATGCTGTGGCCTGCGGCAAGCTGAGCCCGGCGTTCTTTGGCTCGGCGCTCACCAACTTTGGCGTGGAGCCCTTCCTCAAGGAGTTCCTGCGTCTGGCCCCGACGCCGCGCGCCTATACCGATACGCTCACCACCGAGCCGGTCGATCCCTGCCGCGACGACTTTAGCGGCTTTGTGTTTAAGATCCAGGCCAACATGGACAAGAACCACCGCGACCGCATCGCCTTTGTGCGCATTTGCTCGGGCAAGTTCGAGCGCGGCATGGACGCCTTCCACGTGCAGGGCAACCGCAAGCTCAAGCTTGCCACGGGCACGTCGATGATGGCCGATGACCGCGCCATCGTGGACGAGGCGTACGCGGGCGATATCGTGGGCCTGTTCGACCCGGGTATCTTTAGCATCGGTGACACCGTGTGCTCCGGCAAGCGCCACGTGCAGTATCCGCAGATCCCGACGTTTGCCCCCGAGATGTTCGCCCGCATTACGCAGGTCGACACGCTCAAGCGCAAGCAGTTCGTCAAGGGCATGGAGGAGCTTGCCCAGGAGGGTGCCATCCAGATCTTCCGCGAGCTGGGTGCCGGCATGGAGAGCGTCATCGTGGGTGTGGTCGGCGTGCTGCAGTTTGAGGTGCTCGAGCGCCGCCTCAAGGCCGAGTACCGTGTTGAGGTTCGTCGCCAGCCGCTGCCCTATACGGATATCCGCTGGATCCAGAACGACCCCGACACCATCGATATCCCGGGCCTTTCGCTCACGCGCGACACGCTGCGCGTCGAGGACATGCGCGGCGGTAAGCTGCTGCTGTTCACGAGCCCGTGGAACGTGGATTGGGCAACCGACCACAACCCCGACCTGATCCTGTCGGAGTTTGGCAACGTAGCCTTTTAACGCATTGGCGCGGTGGTCCTGTGGGGCTGCCGCGCCGTTTGTTTGCCTTATGCCACGCGAGCGGCTATCATACCCACCGTCGTCTCAAGACCGGGGCGTCCGAGCAGTTCGGGTCCGATATCCTGCTCGTTAAACCTAAAACCAAAGGAGTACATAATGATCAAGAAGGTCATGGAGGACTATAAGGTCCTGTTGCGGAGCATTCCCGCGGCAACGGTTTCGCTGTTTTTCGTGAGTGTCATCATGATGAACCTGCTGGCCAACAAAGAGCTTATCAGCCTGCCGTATCTGGCGCTCGATTGCGGCTTTGTGGTGAGCTGGGTTTCGTTTTTGTGCCAGGACATGATCTGCAAGCGCTTTGGCGCCAAGGCATCCATCAAAATCTCTATCCTCGCGCTGCTGGTCAACCTGGCCGTGAGCCTGTGCTTTTGGGCATGTTCGCTCACGCCCGGCATGTGGGGCGCCTACTACGACACGGGCATGATCGAGGTCAACACCGCCCTTAACGCCACCATCGGCGGCACCTGGTACGTGGTGCTGGGATCTTCGCTTGCCATGCTCGTTTCTGCCGTGGTTAACTCCACGCTCAACCAGTCGCTCGGCCGTATGCTCAAGAAGAATAACTTTGCGAGCTTTGCCTTCCGTTCCTATGTGTCCACGGGTGTTGGCCAGTTTATCGACAACCTGGTCTTTGCCATTGTGGTGAGCCACACGTTCTTTGGCTGGACCTGGGTGCAGGTTCTTATGTGCTCGCTGACGGGCGCCGTCGCCGAGCTGCTGTGCGAGGTCTTCCTGAGTCCCGTGGGCTACAAGGTCGTGCGCGGCTGGGAGCGCGAGAATGTGGGCTCCGAGTACCTCGAGCGCCACGCAACCGCCTAAGGAGCAAGTATGCGGGTTTTGATCACGGGCGCTTCGGGCGGTATCGGAGCCGCGTGCGTGCAGCGCTTTTTGGATGAGGGCCACGAGGTCGTGGGCTTTGATCTGCTGCCGGCGGCGATCGAACACGAGCGCTACCGCCATCTGATTGTTGATGTCCGCGAGCCGGACTCGTTTCCAAGCGACCTTGAGCCCCAGGCGATCGTGAACGTTGCCGGCACGCAGGATTCGGCCGACGACATCGCCGCCAACCTGCGTGGCACCATTAACGTGACCGAGCGCTACGCCTTTGTGGAAGAGGGGCTTGCCGCCAAGCCGGCGCCGGCTATCAAATCCGTGGTCAATGTGGGGTCGGCGAGCGGGCATACGGGATCGGAGTTTCCCGCCTATGCTGCCAGCAAGGGCGGCGTTATCGCCTACACCAAGAACCTTGCAAACCGTCTGGCGCCGCAGGCCATCGCCAACAGTGTGGACCCGGGTGGCGTTATCACGCCGCTCAACCGTTGCGTGATGGAAGACGAGCACCTGTGGAACCAGATTATGGAGCTCACGCCGCTTAAACGCTGGGCTACCGCTCGAGAGATCGCTGAGTGGATCTACTTTGTGGGCGTGACCAACCGGTTTATGACCGGGCAGAGTCTGCTAATCGATGGCGGCGAGGCCGGCCGCACACAATTTATTTGGCCCGAATAGGAAATGCGCCCGATGGAAAGCCGTCGGGCGCATTTTTGATGTATCGACTTTTAGCCGAGGCAAGTCCAGTTGACGGGGGTCGAGCCGTGCTGTTCGAGTAGCTGATTGGCTGCCGAGAAGGGACGCGACCCCATAAAGGCGGGGAGTTCTGCTGTGGCACGGTTGGCCGAAAGCGGCGAGGGGTGCGTGGAGGCCAGGCAGAACTTGTCGGTTGCCTTGCCCGCGCCGATCGCGGCGAGCTTGCCCTCAACCATCTGCTGGGCAAAGCGGCCCCATGCCAAAAAGACTATCGGTTGGGGCAGCTGGCAGCAGCGTTCGATAACATAGTCGGTCAGGGTGTTCCAGCCCAGTTTGGCGTGCGAGTTGGCGGCATGCTCACGCACAGTGAGCGTAGTGTTGAGGAGCAGGACGCCCTGCTGTGCCCAGGGGGTTAGGTCTCCCGTGGCGGGAATGGGGCAGCCCAGATCGGCTTTGAGCTCCTTATAGATGTTGCGGAGGCTCGGCGGCAACTTGGTTTGCGTCGCGGGGACCGAGAACGACAGCCCCATGGCCTGGTTGGGCCCGTGATAGGGGTCTTGACCCAAGATGACAACTTTGAGCTGGTCGGCCGGCGTGTAGGCGAGGGCATTGAGGATGTCGTCTTGTGCCGGGTAGATGGTCTGCTCGGCACGCAAAAGGGCGATGCGCTCGAGCAGCTGGTTCGTGGTGTCACGTACCGGCTGCGGCGCATCGCCCAACCAAGTTGCTATGTTGCGGTCGCGAGTTGCAGTGTCCATGGGGCTCCTTTATGGCAGATGCTCTGTTGGCATCTATTGTAAAGGCGCGCCGGTTGCCTTTATGCCGCGGCTGCATGAAGAGTGGGGTCTACGAGACGCGCTCGGGCGCTCCCGCCATGCGAGCCTGTCCATGTGCGCGGAGGCGCGGAAGCTCGACGGTTGCCGCCATGACGCCGGTGAGGATGAGAGCTGCACCCAGGAAGGCGATGGGGCTCAGGACCTCACCGACTAGGAAGAACGAAAAGACGGCGGAGCAGACCGGCTCGAGCGAGAAGGCAAAGCCGGTGGTCTCGGCAGGCACGTGGGGCTGCACGAGCGTCTGGGTGATAAAGCCGTAGGCAGAGCAGATGAGTGCGAGCGCGACGACGACTACGACCTCGCCCGGCGTGCCAGGAAGCGTGAAACCGCCAAAGGTGAATGCCGCGATGCCCGAGAACAGGCCGCCGAAGCCCAGCTGCCAAACGCCCAGAGCCAGCGGGTCGACATCTTCGACAAAGCGCTTCGCCACAATGATGTGCCCGGCGTAGACAAAGGCGGAGAGCAGCATGATGATCGCGCCCGGGTTCAGGCTGGTAAAGTCAGCGCCCGAGAGCAGCAACATACCGCAGGTGACGATGGCCGTGCCGACGAGCACTTTGCGCTCGGGGACACTGCGCAACAGGGCGGCGTTGGCAAACGGCACGATTACGACCGTCAGGCTCTGCAAAAAGCCGGCGGTGGAGGCAGAAGTGAGGCTGGAGCCCAGGCACATGCAGGTGAGCTCGGTTGCCATAATGGCGCCGATGATGGCGGCGCGGACCATAAGGTCGCGGTTGATGTGCAAGGCGCGCTTGTGGAAGAGCAACAGGCAGACCACAAAGGCGATAATGCAACGCAGCGCAACGATGCTCGTGGCGTTCATGCTGTCCATGCCGATCTTCATGAGGGGATACGAAAAGCCCCATGCGACGGGAACGGAAAATGAGAGCGCGATTGCTTTTTTGCGATCCATGGGACTCCTTTTGTTACAGAACGGTTTCGCAAAAAGGATTCTGCTCCCAGATGTGGATGTAGTAAAGCGAATGTATCTTCAGTATGATTAAGAAATACTAATGTAGGCAGAAAAAGCGCTGGCAAAACGTTTTACGGCTGCATTGATGTGGAGGCACGATGGCATCGCGGTATCAGATTGTTTGTATGGTGGTCGATTGCGGCAGCCTGAAACGTGCGGCCGACGAGCTGGGCTATACGCAAAGCGCGGTGAGCCAGGCCGTCAAGGCGCTCGAGCGCGAGCTGGGAACCACGCTTATCGAGCGCGGAAAGCAGGGCGTCTCGCTTACGCGCGACGGTAAACAGTATCTGCCGTATCTGCGCCAGATTGTGACTGCCGAGGCTGAGCTCGAGGGCAAGCGCCAGGAGCTGCTGGGGCTTTCGTCGACCGATATTCGCATCGCGACGTTTACCAACGTGAGTCGAACCGTGTTACCGCGCGTGATCCGCGACTTTGGGGCGCTGCACCCGGGCGTACGCTTTACCCTTAAGCAGGGCGACTACACGCGCAACGCCCAATGGGTGCACGACGGCGTAGTGGATTTTTGCTTTACGGCACGCGGGTTTACTGCTGGCCTCGAGAAGCGCGTGGTCTATCACGACGAGTTGGTGGCACTGTTGCCTGTCGCGCATCCGCTGGCGGCAAAGGAAAAGGTGACGCTCGCCGACCTGGCTTCCGAGCCGTTTGTGCTTCTGGATGAGGGCGAACAGAGCCTGGTGCTCGATGCATTCGCGGCGCATGGCCTGTCGCCGCACGTGACGAGCGAGGTCACCGACGACTACACCATCATGGCGATGGTGGAGGAGGGCCTAGGCGTGAGTATGCTCTACCGTCGTACTGTGGAGGGCATGCGAGCCGATATTCGTGTGCGGCCCATCGTGCATGCCCCCTCGCGCGACGTGGTGGCCGCCTGGCGCAGTTGGGACACCATGCCCATCGCCACGAGGCACTTTATCGGCTATATGAGCTCGCATATTGTCAATTAATGACTGGCGTGGCGTTGAGTGCGGTGTTTAGCGGGCTGTCGCTTTGGCTTGGGTGGCGCGATAGGTGCGTGCCGGGTGGCAGAGTAGCACCGCCACGACCATAAAGAACGCCGTGGTGCCCAGGCTGATGGGGTAGACCATCATGATGTTCGCAAAGGTGCGGAAGTGCGGGAACACGCAGAACACCCAATAGAAGCGGATGCCGCAGACGCAGATCATGGTGATGAGGGCGGGCGTGAGCGAGATACCAAAGCCACGCAGGTAGCCCGACATGTTTTCGTAGAACATGCTAAAGGCGTACGCCGGGAAGATCGAGCACACGCGGATATAGCCGATCGAGACGATGTTGGGATCGCTGTTAAAGAGCGACAAGATCTCGCGCCCCAGGCCGACAATAACGATAATTGTGGTGAGCGCGACGATACCGCCTTCGACCAGGCAGACCTTGAGCGTTTTGGTGCAGCGGTCGATCTGGCGGGCACCGTGATTTTGTCCCACAAAGGTGGTGCAAGCCTGGCTAAAGCTGTTGAGCAGGTTGTAGCACACGTACTCCAGGCTCATGGCGGCGCTCGATGCCGCCATGACCTCGGTGCCCAGGCTGTTGATGGCGGACTGGATGATGATGTTGGCGACGGCAAAGACGGCGCTTTGGATGCCGGCGGGCAGGCCGATCTTGACGATGCGCTTGAGGGCGACGGGGTCGATAGCCAAGTCACGCGGGGTGACGCGGACGACAGAGTCGGTCTTGAGCAGGCGGATAAAGAGCGTAGCGGCGCTGACGGTGTAGGCGATGGCGGTGGCGATGGCGACGCCTGCGACGCCCCAGTGGAGTACGGGGACAAAGATGAGGTCTAGGCCAATGTTGAGGACGGTGGACACGGCAAGCGCCTGCAGCGGCATACGGGTGATGCCGACGGAGCGGAAGATCGCGGCCTCAAAGTTGTAGAGCAAGATCGAGGGCATGCTGAGCAAAAAGACACGTAGGTAGAGTGAGGCGAGCGGCATGGTCTCGGCGGGAACGTTGAGCGCGGCGAGCATGGGCTCGGCAAAGATCTCGCCCAGGGCGATGACGACAAAGCCCACGAGCGCCATTAAAATCGAGGTATGGACGGCGCGTTTGACCATGTTCTGATCGTTGCGGCCGATAGCGTTGGCGATGACCACGTTGGAGCCAAGCGACATGCCGATAAACAGGTTGAGCATAAGACTGGTAAGCGGAACATTGGAGCCGACCGCCGCCATGGCGAGGGTTCCCTGGTCGCCCGAGAAGTTACCGATAATGACCGTGGCGATGAGGTTCGACAGCTGCTCCAAGATGCTCGTGGCGGCCACGGGGAAGGCGAACAGGGGAATATTGCGCCACAGCGATCCGGTGGTCATGTCAATGTGCTTAGATACGGTATCAGCCATACGCTCTCAATCTCTAACATGCTATATCGTGCTTATTTGCGCAGACGATGATACTCCTAATCGACTAGTCGTTGGGGACGTTCTTAAACGACTAGTCATTCAAAAACGTCCCCAATGACTAGGTGGGGAAGGCGTGCGACAATGGTGGGCGTTGTGTTGTTCGCGCTAAGGAGTTGCCATGTTGTTGTGTCCCGTTTGCCATGAGCCGTTGGTGGACGACGAGCGCGGTGCCGCATGCGCGGGCGGACACCGGTTCGACCGAGCGCGCGAGGGCTATCTATATCTGCTGCGCTCGTCCAAGAGCGGTGACTCCATGGGTGATCCTAAGTCGCAGGCGCGCAGCCGTCGTGACTTTCTGAACCGTGGATACTACGCGCCGTTGCGCGATGCGATGGTCGAGCTGGTGCGCAAACAGGTGTCTGGGCGTGCCGCGTCTATGAGCGGCCCCATGACGCTGCTCGATATTTGCTGCGGCGAGGGCTATTACACCCGCGCCATGGGCGCGGTGCCGGGCGTGGACTCTTACGGGTTCGACTTGGGCAAAGAGATGGTGCGTCTGGCCGCCAAGCGCGGCGATGCGACCTACTTCGTGGCCAACATGAAGGATATCCCCGTGGCAGATGGCGCCTTCGATATGGTGACCGAGCTCTTTGCTCCCTTTAACGAGCGCGAGTTTGCCCGCGTGCTGGCGCCCGAGGGCTCGCTCTACACCGTCGTGCCGGGTGCACGTCATCTGTTTGGGCTTAAGGAAGTGCTCTACGATACGCCGTACCTTAACGACGAGAAGCTGCCGCAGACCAGCGAGCTCGAGTTGGTCGGAACGCAGCGGGTGTCTGCGAATATTACGCTTCAGACCCAGGCCGACATCGAGGCGGTGTTCCAGATGACGCCGTACTACTACCGCACACGCCCCGCCGACAAAGAGCGCCTGGCAAACTTGGACACCCTTCAAACCGACATCGACTTCATCATCGCCGAGTACCGCCACAGCTAACAACCTGCCAAAAAGGGACAGGTTTATTTTGGTAGGTTTTATCTGGGCAAACGTAAAGGGCCGACCGCGGAGATGCGCGATCGGCCCTTTTTAGCTGCTTGATAGCAGGGGCTATGGGAGACAGGTGCCTACAGGCGGTCCTTGTTCTCGGCCTTAACGGCGTGTGCCTGCTGAACAAAGAACAGGTCGTAGACCACGATGACAAAGGCGCCATAGTTGATGGCGTCACCGCCAAACGCGGGAAGCGTGAGAACCGCCTTGGCAAGCGTGGCGACCGCGGCAACAATACCGAGCTTAAACGCACCGTCTACCTGCGAAGGCTTGTTGGCACCCTTGATGCCCGCAACACCTGCGGCAAGATCGACGAGGCCCTTGGCGATAATCACGACCGCGGCGAGCATGGCGTTCGACCCGTACGTGGAATCGAGGCCGCCGGTCGCGGCGCCGGCGATTCCAGTGACGAGGTTGGCGATGCCCAAAACAAAATAGATGAGGGCAAGGATTTTGAGTGTCTTGCGCGCGGCGCTCATAGGTAGTCCTTTCAATGCGGGCGCTGCCAGTCTGGCGCGTCCCATATGCTGCACATATCGTGTAGCACATTGTAGTTCAACGTGACGGCGTGTGTGTCAGAAAGCGCTTCTCGTCTGTGCGGGGCAATCTTTCAAAAAGGAAAGCCAGCTGTAAGGCAAATCGATGGCAGCTCATGTGCGGCGCTGAGATGATGAGGCCGTAACAAGGAGCTGGTCTCAAGGAGGACCCATGATGTACGGAGCAGGGCAAGTGCGTGAGCCGCGGTCGTTGGGAAGGCGCATGGGCGATTCTGCGATCGCTGCCGTGTGCACGGGATTAATGGCGGTGCTTTGCATCGGGATGCTGTGGGCCATGTCGCATGTGGGACAATAACGGACGGTTGGGTGCTGGCATAAACGGCGCTCACGTATTCGTTTTACTTGTTAAGGAGTACCCATGGGCGTCGTCGATCCCTTTTCTGTTGCTCGGGCCGCGGGGCTTGAGCTGACCAGGAAGCCCGAGGGCCTCACGCTCACCGACGGCACGATGGAACTGCGTGCCGATTTTGGCCGCATGCTTCCACGACTCAAACAGGGCCGTCTGCAGCAAGAGCTGCTGGTAAAGGCTGCGCGCACAAAAGGCATCGAGAGCCCATGGGCGATTGATGCCACGGCAGGCTTCGGCGAGGATTCGCTGCTGTTGGCGGCCGCGGGTTTTACCGTCGATCTGTATGAGCAGGATTGCGTGATCGCGGCACTCCTCAAGGATGCTTTGGATCGCGCGGCGGATGATCCGGCGCTTGCGGCAGCCGTGGCCCGCATGCGCTTACATGCGGGCGAGGACAGCATTGCCGGCCTTCACCATATAACTGAGCTAATCGAGCAGGACGAGCTCGCGGCTCCCGACGTGGTGTATCTGGACCCCATGTTTCCCGAGCGCACCAAGAGCGCGGCGGTGAAAAAGAAGTTCCAACTCTTGCATCATCTGGAACAGCCATGTGCCGATGAGGAGACGCTGGTCGAAGCTGCGCTTGCGGTGCGGCCGCGCAAGGTCGTTATCAAGCGGCCGGTGAAGGGGCCACTGCTTGCCGGCGTTAAGCCGAGCTATCAACTTGCGGGCAAGGCCGTTCGTTACGATGTTTTGGTGCCGCCGCGCCCGTAGCTTGCGTGCGATGGTTGGCGCTCCGTCGGTGCCGTGCCGATGCGGTGCCTATTTCCAAGGGTGCGACGTTAGGTGCCAGCCGCCGCAGTATTCGCATTTGTAGCAGGCCAAACCGCGCCGCCCGCGGTTTTCGCAGTCGGCCATAACGGCCTCGGCCTCGGCACGCGTGTCGTAACGGTTTTTACGCTCGCACGACTTGTAGCGCCAGGCCTCATCGCGCTTGGCGTCCAGGGCGTTGCGGCGCTCGTCCTCGCGTGCAAACAGGTCACTCATATCGCCGCCGGTGGCAGCGCCCAAAAACTCGCTTTTGGCCTTTGACCAGGCGGCTCGCTTTTTGCTTCCCATCTGCATCGCGCCCCTCTCCAAACGTTGGTATGATTGCTCAATCAAAGTGATACCAATAAACGTGAGGTCGCCGCGTGATGATCAGAAAAACCCTCGATACTGACATTCCCGCCGTCATGGCCATCTATGACGCCGCCCGCGCCTTTATGCGCGCGCATGGCAACGCCACGCAGTGGCCCGAGGGCACGCCTTCGGCTGAGCAACTGGCTGCCGATATTGCCGCTGGTGGTAGTTACGTGTGTGAAGTCGACGGTCGCGTGGTGGCGACGTTTGCCTTTTTACCGGGTCCGGACGAGTGCTATGACGTCATTGAGGACGGTCAATGGCGAAGCGACACTCCGTACGCCGTACTGCACCGTGTGGCGTCCGATGGCACCGTGCACGGTATCGCGGCTGCGATGTTTGCCTTTGCTAAAGAGCGTGCCGATCACCTGCGTATCGACACGCATCAGGACAACCTGCCCATGCAGGGTGCGAGTATTAAGGCAGGGTTTGAGCGTGCCGGTGTCGTGTATGTGTCAGACGGCACGCCGCGTGTTGCGTTCGATTGGCTGCGCGAGGCATAAAGGCCGAGCCACATACCAGCGTTTCACCGAAATGAAAATGGCCCCGAGTGGGGCCATTTTTGGTAAAACGCGTTGTTGTGGGGCTCGCGTTGTTATCGCCCCAGATGAGCCCGGGCAGACAAAAAGGGGAGGTGCCGGCTTTCGCAAGGCGCGAACCTACGAAAAACGCCGCGCGGCAACGCGGGGCGATGAGCTCGGTCGGGGGATAGGGCCCGCTTCGCCCGCCGGCCCGTAAATTGTATCATCCAGTGTGGAACGAGGACGCCCGTTGCCGCGTGCGATGGGCTTGTAATAAGAGGAGAGCCATGTCGAAGCAGGCAGTCGTTGGAATCTTGGCGCATGTCGATGCCGGCAAGACCACGTTGGCCGAGGCCATGCTGTTCAACGCGGGTCGCATTCGCAAGCGCGGCCGCGTGGACGATGGCGATTCGCATCTGGACACTAATGCAATCGAGCGCGAGCGTGGCATAACGATCTTCTCGTCGCAGGCCGTGCTCGACCATGGCGATACCCACGTCATGCTCGTGGATGCGCCCGGCCATGTCGATTTTTCTGCCGAGGCGGAGCGCACGTTGCGCGCGCTCGACTATGCGATTTTGGTTGTGGGCGCCAACGACGGCGTGCAGGGGCACACCGAAACCCTGTGGCGCCTGCTTACGCGCTATGACATCCCGACGTTCATCTTCATCAACAAGATCGATTTGGAGAATCCCGGTCGCGATGTTTTGCTGGCACAACTCGGGCAGCGTCTTTCCGAGGGCTGCCTGGATGCCAACGAACTGCTTGCGGGCGGCGCCGTTCAGGAGGACGCTGCTGCATTGGACGAAGCGGCGCTCGAGGAGTTTTTTGAAGCGGGCGAGCTTTCTGTCGCAACGCTGTCGCGCATGGTTGCCGAGCGCAAGCTCTTTCCCTGCTTTGCCGGCTCGGCGCTCAAGGACCAAGGCGTGGACGAGCTGCTGGACGGCATATGCGCACTGATGCGTGAACAGGCGTGGCTTCCGGAGTTTGCCGCGCGCGTCTATCGTGTCAGCCGCGGGGATCGCGGCGAGCGCTTGGCATGGGTTAAAGTGACCGGCGGCACACTGCACGCAAAGCAGATGATTGACGGACGTTCCGGTGCCGAGGCATGGGAGCAAAAGATCGATCAGGTACGTATCTATAACGGCGAGAAATACGAGCTTGCCCAGGAAGTTGCCGCTGGCGGCATCTGCGCCGTGACGGGTCTTGCGCACGTTCGCCCGGGTGATGCCCTGGGCGCGGAGCCCGCGGGCGATGCTCCCGTCATTGCGCCGGTCCTCACCTATACGGTGCTTCCGGGCGAACACGATGTCCACGCGGTGTTCAAAGCGCTGACTGAGTTGGCGGACGAAGATCCCATGCTTGGCGTAAGCTGGAACACTCATCTTGAGCAGATTCATTTGCAGTTGATGGGCGCCGTGCAACTCGAGGTCGTGCAGCGGGTGCTGGCCGATCGCTTCGGCCTTTCGATTGATTTCGAGTCTGGCGGCATTCTCTATAAGGAGACTATTTCGCAGCCGGTCGAGGGCGTGGGCCACTTTGAGCCACTGCGCCACTATGCCGAGGTGCACCTGCGTCTGGAGCCGTTGCCAGCAGGTTCGGGCGTGCAGTTTGGCACCGTGACCTCGACCGACGAGCTCGATCTTAACTGGCAGCGTTTGGCACTCACCAACGCCATGGAGCGCGATCACCTGGGTGTGCTGACCGGCTCGCCCATCACCGATGTGCGCATTACGCTCACGGGCGGCCGTGCGCATGCCAAGCACACCGAGGGCGGCGATTTTCGCCAGGCCACGTATCGCGCGATTCGCCAGGGGCTCATGCAGGCGCGTGAGGCCGGCGCGGCGGTGCTGTTGGAGCCGTGGTATCGCTTTGAGCTCGAGGTGCCGGGGGAATGCGTGGGCCGGGCGCTCTCGGATGCCACGCGCATGGGTGCCGAGTACGAGCCGCCGGCGATGGCGGGCGACCGGGCGAAGCTTGTGGGTCGCGTACCGGCATCTGAGGTGCAGGATTACGCGCTGGAGGTGGCTGCCTACACGAGTGGTCGCGGGCATCTGTACCTAGAGTTCGCCGGCTATGCGGCTTGCCATGATGCCGAGCGCGTCATCGAGGCGGCTGCCTATGAGCCCGAGGCCGATCTGCCCAACACGCCCGATTCGGTCTTTTGCTCTCACGGCGCTGGCTACACCGTCAAGTGGTACAACGTCCCCGAGGCAGCCCACGTAAAGGTCGATCCCGCCACCTTCCGCCCCTGGCGAGCGGCGGACGCCGAGTTTTTCGGCCACATGTGACAAAGGGACAGCTCCTTTGTCACATGCTATTGGTGTAACTCGGTACAAATTGGTATAACTGTTGTCAGGGTTTGCCAATCCGAGGAGGCCGACATGAATCCAAATCCCTTTAAGCCAACGGCAGGCAAGCGGCCTCCGATACTCATTGGTCGCGAGTCGGTTATCGAAGATTTCGAGGAAGGCCTCGACAACGGCGCTGGGGCGCCGGGCAGGCTCATGCTCATTACGGGAAGCCGCGGCTGCGGCAAGACGGTCCTCCTACGGGAGCTGCAGCGTCTAGCCAACGCGCGCGGATGGGCGGTTGTCTCCGATTCCGCTTCGCTTGGCTTATGCGACCGCTTGGCCGACGCGCTTCGCTCGAATAAACCCGTTGTGACGTCAATGGAGTTCGGTCCGTCATTTGGCCGGATGTCGGTCGAGGCGGCGCGGGCAAAAGGCGAGACGTTGCGAGGGCTGGTCAACGAGCGCCTTAAGAAGCTCGGTCCAGGCAAGGGCATACTGTTTGCGATTGACGAGGCGCAATCGGCGTCTATCGAGGAGCTGGCGGCTCTTGCCGTTCTCTATCAGCAGGTGCTTGGAGACCAGGATGCCACGGGCTTGTCCGATAGCGACCAGCGCGGTCTTGCGCTGGTGTTCGCCGGCTTACCCAGTATGGCTGACGATCTGCTCGAAGAGCCGAGCGTGACGTTTTTGCGGCGTGCCCAGCAGCGTACGTTGGGGGCGATATCTTTGCCCAAGGTGCGCGATTCGTATATCCAGACGGTCAAAGACACTGGTCTTTACGTTGACGCGGAGACGGCGGACCTTGCGGCGCGCAAGAGCATGGGGCATCCCTATATGGTTCAGCTGGTGGGATATTACATGTGGCGGTCTGCTGTCCGGCGTAGCTCGCAGGTCATTGAAGTGCACGATGTCGAGGATGGCCATGCGGACGCCGTCTCCGAGTTCTACGAAGCAGTTGACGCGCCCCTGTATTACGGGCTGCGCAGTCCGCAACGCCTCTTTATCGAGGCCATGGCTGCTGACGAGGATAAGCCGACGCGCATGGCGGACATCATTGAGCGTTGCGACCGTACTCAGAGTTGGGCGAGTAAATATCGCGCAAGCCTGATTCGCGAGCGCGTCATCGAAGCTGCTGGATACGGCCTCGTCCGGTTTACCGTGCCCATGCTGGGCGCGTACATTCGCGATCGAGTTTTATGGCATGAGTAGGGTGATAAAGGTGACGGAACAGAAGATGAGCCCGCAGGCTATCGAGGTGCGTGGCGCGCGCGTCCATAACCTCAAGGACATCGATATCGATATTCCGCTGGGAAAGCTCGTGGGTATTGCCGGCGTGTCGGGCTCGGGCAAGAGTTCGCTGGCGCTGGGAGTTCTTTATGCCGAGGGCTCGCGCCGTTACCTGGAGGCGCTCAGCACCTATACCCGCCGTCGTCTGACGCAGGCCGAACACGCTCAGGTGGACGAGGTGCTGCACGTGCCGGCGGCGCTCGCATTGCATCAGCGCCCCAGCGTGCCAGGCGTGCGCTCGACCTTTGGCACCATGACCGAGCTCAACAATAGCCTGCGTCTGCTCTTTAGCCGTTGCGCCCATCACGTGTGCCCGCACTGCGGGGCGCGTGTGGAGCCGAGCCTTAACGTCGCCGCTGGTCTGCCGCTCACGTGCCCTGCATGCGGTCGCGAGTTCTACGCGCCGAGCGCCGAGGACCTTGCGTTTAACAGCGGCGGTGCGTGCCCTACCTGCGGCGGCACCGGTGTCATGCGCGAGGTAGACGAGGCGAGCCTGGTGCCCGACGAGTCAAAGACCATCAACGAGGGTGCGGTGCTTCCCTGGGGCACGCTCATGTGGGACCTGATGAAGCAGGTGGCCGGCGAGATGGGCGTGCGCACCGACGTGCCGTTTAACCAGCTCACGCCTCAAGAGCGCGACATCGTGTTTCACGGCCCGGCGGTTAAGAAGCATATTCTCTACGTTCCCAAAAACGGCGAGGGCGCCACGCCGCTCGACTTCACCTATTACAACGCCGTCTATACCGTCGAGAATGCGCTCGCCAAGGTCAAGGACGATAAGGGTCTCAAACGCGTTGCACGCTTTTTGCGCGAGGGGCCATGCCGTGATTGCGGCGGCACGCGTCTCTCCGAGGCTGCGCGCCAGCCCCAGGTACGCGGTATCAATCTGGCACAGGCTGCGGCTATGACGCTGGGCGAGGCGATCGAGTGGGTACGCGGTGTGCCCACATCCTTGCCGGACGAGATGCGGCCCATGGCGACGGATATCTGCGATTCGTTCTTGAGCACGGCTCGTCGTCTGGTTGACCTTGGCCTCGATTACCTTTCGCTCGATCGCGCCGGCGCCACGCTTTCCACGGGCGAGCGTCAACGCGTGCAGCTCGCCCGCGTGGTGCGCAATCGCTCGACGGGCGTGCTCTATGTGCTGGACGAGCCCTCGATTGGCCTGCATCCGGCCAATGTTGACGGTCTGGTGGGCGTGATGCGCGACCTGGTTGCCGATGGCAACACCGTGGTCGTTGTCGACCACGATACGCGCGTACTGGCGGAAGCCGACTATCTGGTCGAGATGGGCCCCGTTGCCGGAGCAGGCGGTGGTAACGTGATCGCCGCGGGCACGGTAGACGAGGTCGAGCAATCGCAGGACAGCCGTATTGCGCCGTTTTTGCGCGCCGAGCCCAAGCGCTTGCGTCCACAGGTGACTGATGAGGAAATGTTCGACCAAGGCCATATCCGCATGGCGACCGATGTCATCCATACCGTCAAGCCGCTCGAAGTCGATATTCCGCGCGGTCGCCTTGTCGCGGTTACGGGCGTTTCGGGTTCGGGCAAGACGACCCTGGTGCTTGAGACACTCATTCCTGCGCTCAAGGCGCAGGCAGCCGGCGAGCGCCTGCCGGGGCACGTGCGTTGGGTCGACGCCGAGGGTATTGTCCGCGCAAACCTGATTGACGCCACGCCCATCGGCGCCAACGTGCGCTCGACGGTAGCGACCTATGCCGACATCCATGATGAGTTGCGTCGCGCCTTCGCCCGCACACCCGAGGCCAAGGCAGCCGGCTACAAGGCAGGTGCCTTTAGCTACAACACTGGCGCCTTGCGGTGCCCTACGTGTGACGGCACGGGCTCGATATCGCTCGACGTGCAGTTTTTACCCGATGTCGAGATCGTCTGCCCGGCATGCCGTGGTTCGCGCTACGCCGAGGCTGCCTCGCATATCCATCGCGAGGGCAAGGACGGGAGCCTGCTTACGTTGCCGCAGCTCATGGACATGAGTGTGGACGAGGCCCTCGACGCCACGGTGGGACTCAAGAAGGTTCAGGCGCGCTTGCAGACCTTGCACGACCTGGGCTTGGGCTATCTCACGCTCGGTGAGCCCACGCCGGCGCTCTCGGGCGGCGAGGCGCAGCGTCTTAAGCTTGCGAGCGAGATGGGTCGCGTGCAGGATGATGCCGTGTTTGTGTTTGACGAGCCCACGATCGGCCTGCATCCGCTCGATGTTCAGGTACTGTTGAACGTGTTTGACGGCCTCGTTGCCAAGGGCGCCACGGTTATCGTGATCGAACACGATCTCGACCTTATCCGTAACGCCGATTACGTGATCGACATGGGCCCAGGCGGTGGCGACGCCGGCGGGCAAATCATCTGCGCCGGCACGCCGGGCGACATCGCTGCCTGCTCTACAAGCATCACCGGTCGCTACCTATAACCGAATGCGACAAAGGGGCTGCCCCTTTGTCGCATTGACCTCTATTTCACGCATTGAGCCGCGAGATAGTCGCGGAAGAATGGCAATTCAAATGCGACGAGCCCTCGTCCTCGTTCCCCGATGATGCCGGCATCTATCATGCGGCGTCGGTAGCGGGAGACCTGCTGCGGCGAACGCTTAAGGCGCTCGACAAGGTCAGCGGTGGTGGACTCTTCCTCGTCATCGAGCATGGCGATGAGGAATCGCTTGTCCTCTGCAGTGAGTTCCCGATAGGTTGCCGCGAGGATTCGGTCGTCCATCTCGTCGCGCGCGATTTTGATTCCCAGGTCAAAGTCGCGTGACGAGATTTCCTTCGAATCGCTTGTGAGATCCCAGGCACGGTAGCCTACGAGTTGCAATAGGAATGGAAAACCAGAGATCGAGCGAACGGCTCTATCGATTCCCTCAGCATCTGCCAGGCGATCGTTTTCCTGGATCGTGCGAATCAAGGCCTCGCGTACGTCATAGTCGGCAATGCGACCCAGATGATATTGTTGGGCGCGGCGAAGGAACGAGACCGTCTTGTGGTTCAGTAGCGTCGATACGTTGTTGGGAAGTCCCGCCATGAGCAGGGCGACGCGTTTCCCATCGGTCACAAAGTGCTGATATGTCGCTGCGAGCTGAATCATCTCGTCGAGTGTCGGGTCCACCTCGTCAACCGTGACGAGCAGACCGGTGCCCGCCTCGTTGAGCTGGTCGATGATGTCGCTCATGCGATAACGCCAGGTTGAGGCATCGTGGACACGATTGACCTCGACGCTGCCGAGCGGTGCAATTCCGAGACCGGTGACTTCGAAGTTCTTAGACGGGTCGATAAGATGGCCAGCAGCACGTTTCGCCCCGAACTCGATTTCCTCAAGCATTCCCGGGAGCGCGGTCGCCTTTACGGCTATCCAGCCGTGGGATTCCGCCCTCGTCGCGAGCGACGACATGAGAGCGGTTTTACCGGTTCCGCGTGCCCCTGAGAAGATAGAGGTCAGTTCTGGGCGTCTGCGCTGGCTCAAGAAAGCTCGGTCCAGATCACGAATGATCTCCTGCCTTCCGGCAAGATGTGCGGGAACCTCACCAAAACTAGGAGTAAACGGGTTTTCGAGATACTCCACTGTGCCCTCCTTCAGCGTCTCGAATTAACTTCATTTTATTCTAGTTAATTTCAGTTAAAAGCGATTAATTACGTTTAACTATGTGGCGCTTGAATGTGACAAAGGGACAGTCCCTTTGTCACATTCCCGGAAAGCCTGTTTGGCGCAGGGCTTCGTAGAGGACGATGGCGGCGCTGTTGGAGAGGTTGAGTGCGCTGATGCGGTAGTCGTCCGGATTGACGAAGTTGCCGCAGATATCCTGCTGAAGGATGGCCTCGTGGCTGTCCTGGGTATGCCCCAGCGATTCCTCGTGAGCTTCCCAAGCCTCGGCGTTATCGAGTGAGTCGCAATCGCGTAGCATCGGGATGCGCTCGCAGCGCTCGGGCGCTGCGGCAAGCAGTTGCTCGGGAATGCCCGAGCTCTCGCTGCCAAAGACCAAGTAGTCGCCATCGCGGTAGGTACTCTGCGCATAGGTGCGGCGTGCCTTTTTGGTCAGCAGATGCAGGCGTTCGTCAGCGGGGGAGAGGTCGTTGCGCGCAAGGAAATCCTCCCAGTCGGCATAGGTCGTCACGTCCAAGTTTTGCCAATAACCCAGACCGGCGCGACGTACCGTCTTGTCGTCGAGCGAAAAGCCTAGCGGCTCCACCAGATGCAGACGGGCGCCGGTGACCACGCAGGTGCGGCCAATGTTACCCGTATTGGCCGGAATCTCTGGCGCATACAGCACAATGTTGAACATGAATCTCCTTGGCTCGGAACGAAAAACCGCCACGAAGGGGACAGGCACCTTCGCGGCGGTTTGGCGGTTACGTAACGGGCGGACATTTCCGCCTCGATAAACCTAGGCGCGGTGCCAATCGGTCAGACAGGCGTCGAGGGAAGCGATGAGCGCGTCCTTATCCATGTGACGGCCGATGATGCACAGGCTCGTCATGCGGTCGCCCGTCTCGTCGTCCCAAATCTGCATGATCTCGGGGTTCTCGTCGATGATCTTCTGCTTCTCGCCCTCGGGCGCCGAGTCAACGAACAGGCCGTTCTCCATCAGACGCATCTGGTGGCCGGCCTGCTCAAACATGTAGCACATGTCCGGATTGTCGGCCTGCCACAGCGGACCCTTGACGCGGATGACCTCGTCGGGCCACTCCTGCTCAACAAAATCGGTAAACTTCTGCAGGTCAAATGGCTTGCGACGCGAGTACACAAAGGTCTCGATGTCGTACTCGAGCACCTCGGGGTCGTCGTGCTCCTCGGGATGCTCCATGGCCTCGATCCAGGCGGCGGAGTTGTAGGCGCGCATAAAATCAAAGCGATTGGTATCGAGCAGCTCCTCCATGGGGACCTCGCCGTTTTGGGCCTCGACAATCACGGCGTCCTTCTGCAGGCTGCGCACGATGGCCTTGAGCTCGGCGATCTGCTCGGGCGTGACAGTATCGGTTTTGTTGAGGATCAACGTGGAGCAGAACTCGATCTGCTGGATGAGCAGGCTCTCGATGTCGTCCTCGTCAATATCCTCGGCCAGCAGGTCGCGGCCGCCGTTGAACTCGTCATACATGCGGGCGCAATCGACCACGGCCACGATGTTGTCGAGCGCGAGCTTGGGCTCGCCGCCCACCTTGGCCTCGTCGCAAAAGCTCGAGATGGTGTAGGCGATGGGGATGGGCTCGCAAATGCCCGATGCCTCGATGATGATGTAGTCGAAGTTGCCTGAATCGGCGATGCCCTGCAGCTGGTTGGACAGGTCATCCGAAAGCGTGCAGCAGATGCAGCCGTTGGTGAGCGGGATGAGGTCGTCGGTCTCGGAAAGACCGCCGTCGGCGATGAGGCTGGCGTCGACATTGATCTCGCCGATGTCGTTGACGATCACGGCGGCGCGGATGCCGCCGTCGTTAGCGAGGATGTGGTTGAGCAGCGTGGTCTTGCCGGCACCGAGGTATCCGGTAAGCATGATGATCTTCACGGGTTTGTTGGGCATGTGCCCTCCTTTGTTAGACATGGCTTACAGTTGAATCTTATGCCAAACGCCTGCTCTTATACCCACGCGCCGGCAAATAACACAAGCTACTCCCAGGCTCCCCATACATCGGGGCAGTAACCGACGGTGGCCTTTTTGCCGTTGCGCACGATGGGCTCGGCCAAGACCTGCTGGTTCTCGAGCAGCTTGTCGAAGCGCTGACTGGGGGTAAGGTGCTGGATGAGTGCGAGCGTCTCCTCGTCTTTGGCCTTGGGGTTAAGCAGCTTGTCGATACCGCCGACCGCTTGCATCACGCTCGTGAGCTCGCCCTTGCTCATCTCCTTTTCCTTAAGGTCAATAAACTGCACCTTAATGCGGCGCTCCTTAAAATAGCGCTGGGCCTTTTTGGTATCGAAGGACTTTTTGGTGCCGAAGATTTGAATATTCATAGCCCCGCCGTTCTACCTGATGAAGTTGGTCGTTGCTCGATCTGCCTCGGGTGCGTTGATGCCGGCGGCCTGGCCTGCCTCGATGCAGCGCAGGAGCCAGGCCATGTTTTTGCCGATGTTTCGCATGGTGGCAAGGCCCTCGGCATCCCCATCGGCGTCGCCGGGCACGCGGCCAAATACGTTGTTCCAGTAGGTGGAGGCAACTACGGGCATTTGCTTAATGGTGAAGTACTTGTTGAGCACATCGAAGGTGGTCGACGTGCCGCCGCGACGGGCGACGGCGACTGCGGCGCCGGGTTTGTGCTCAAAGGCATGCCCGCCTGCATAGAAGGCGCGATCGAGGGCCGAAAGGATGCGGCCGCTGGGGTGCGCGTAGTAGACGGGCGAGCCAAAGACAAAACCGTCTGCCTGCTCGGCGGCAGCGATGAGCTCGTTCACCACGTCGTCGTCAAAGGTGCAGCGACCGCCAAGCTTGCCACACTGACCGCAGCCGATGCAGTCGCGAATGGGCTTGGTGCCCAGCTGAAACACCTCGGTATCAATGCCT
>CAUAJB010000029.1 GCA_958429225.1 uncultured Collinsella sp. | reverse complement strand
TACGAGAACCGCCGCGAGAGCGTCGACATCATGATCCGCTCGAGCCGCTCGGTCATCAACGACCTGCTGGCGATGGGCGTGGATTTTGAGCGCAAGGCCGATGGCAGCCTCGACTTTACCCGCGAGGGCGCACACAGCCGTCCGCGCATTGCCTTCCATGCCGATATTACCGGCAAGGAGATTACGACCAAGCTGCTTCAGGCTGTCCGCAAGCTGGGCAACGTGCAGATTTTGGAGCACGTGTCCATGACCGACATCCTGACGGGCGAGCGTGACGGCGCCACGGTGTGCACCGGCGTCGTCGCCGTTCCCGTGGACGAGAACAGCTCGGTTCGTCCTGCCGACGAGCTGGCAAATGCCGCCGAGGGCGTGCATGCCGGCGAGCCGTTTAAGATTCATGCCCGCCATACGCTGTGGGCGACGGGCGGTATCGGCGGCGTATACGACCATTCGACCAACTACCCGCAGCTCACGGGCGATGCCTGCTACATTGCTCAGGAGCATGGCATTAAGATGGAGCACCTGGACTACGTGCAGATCCACCCCACGGGACTGTTCTCACCGCAGCCGGGCCGCACCTTCCTGATCAGCGAGAGCTGCCGCGGCGAGGGCGCGATTTTGCTCAACGCCGCCGGCGAGCGCTTTACCGATGAGCTTCAGCCGCGCGATGTGGTCGCCGCCGCCATCCGCGAGCAGATGAAGCAGGACGGCACCGAGCACGAGTGGCTGAGCTTTGCCCCCGTCGAGCGCGACGTGGTGACCGGGCACTTTGCCAACATCCGCGCGCGCTGCCTTGAGGACGGCCGCGACATCCTGGACGAGCCCATCCCCGTTACGCCCACGCAGCACTACTTTATGGGCGGCGTGTGGGTCGACAAGGACGGCCGTACCTCGATGCCCGAGCTCTACGCCGCGGGCGAGACGGCCTGCAACGGCGTTCACGGCAAGAACCGCCTTGCATCAAACAGCCTGCTCGAGGCACTGGTCTGGGGTCGTCGCGCCGCGTGGTACATGCGTACCGGCGAGTCGCTGGCCGTGGAGCAGGCGGGCGAGCCCGCGCTCGATGGCCGTCATCGCGCCCTGAGCGTCGACACCCTGGCAATCGATGATTTGGCCCGTGCCGCCGGCGCGCAGGCCGTGGAGGAGTAGACCATGAATCCCATTACCATGAAGCTCGTCGTCGATGATCTGATTCTGCAGGCCCTGCGCGAGGACATCACGTTTGAGGACGTGAGCACGGCGAGCGTGTGCCCCACGGCGCGTCCCGCCACGGTGGAGCTTATCGCCAAGGCCGACGGCATCATCGCGGGCCTGGATGTGTTCGCTCGCACCTTTGAGCTGCTGGATTCGCAGAGCTCGGTGCTGTTTGATGTTGCCGACGGTGACGAGGTGCACGCCGGCGACCACGTGGGTCAGGTGCGCGGCGATGCGCGCGTGCTGCTTTCGGGCGAGCGTGTGGCGCTCAACTACCTGCAGCGCATGAGTGGTATTGCTACCTATACACACCAGATGGCCGCGGTGCTCGAGGGCACCAAGACCGTGCTCGTTGACACGCGCAAGACCACGCCGGGCATGCGCGTGTTTGAGAAGGCGGCGGTTGAAATCGGCGGCGGCAGCAACCACCGCTACAACCTGTCGACGGCCGTCATGCTCAAGGACAACCACATCGATGCCGCCGGTGGCGTGACGCGCGCGATCGAGATGGCGCGCGCCCATGCGTCGTTTACCACGACGGTCGAGATTGAGTGCGAGAACCTGGACATGGTGCGCGAGGCCGTGGAGGCCGGCGCCGACATCATCATGCTCGACAACATGACCCACGACGACATGGCTGCTGCGATTGAGCTTATCGCCGGTCGCGCCAAGACCGAGTGCTCGGGCAACGTGGACGCCAACAACATTCGCGCCCTGGCCGACCTGGGTGTCGACTACATTAGCTCGGGCGCCCTGACGCACTCCGCGCCGATCCTCGACCTCTCGCTTAAGCACCTGCGTCTGCTGGACGGTAAATAATGAACGCCCGCGAGCGTCGCCGTGCCATCATGGCCGTGCTCGAGGGGGCCAAGGGGCCCGTATCGGGCAGCGCGCTTGCCCGCGAGGTGGGTGTGAGCCGCCAGATCGTGGTGCAGGACATCGCCCTGCTGCGCGCCGATGGGCACGATATCGTGGCGACCAACCGCGGCTACGTGCTGCAGGAAGCCGCGAGTAGCCCCGCCGTGCCCACGCGTCTTGTTAAGGTGCGCCACAGTGTGGAGCAGGCAGGCGACGAGCTTACGAGTATCGTCGACGCGGGTGGCGCCGTGCTCAACGTGATCGTCAATCATCGTGTGTACGGCAAGATCACGGCCGACCTGGACATCCGCAACCGCCGCGATGTCGAGCGCTATCTGCGCGATATCGAGAGCGGCAAGAGCTTTCCGCTGCTAACGGTGACGAGCGGCTATCACTTCCATCGCATTGCGGCGGAGGACGAACAGACCCTCGACGAGATCGAGGCGATGCTCAAGGAGAAAGGCTACCTAGCAGATTTAATGCCCTACGAGGATGATTTGTCCTAGCTCGACACCGTCCCCAATTAGCTGCCCACGAATGCAAAAGGAGGCCTCCGCGGCGATGCGGAAGCCTCCTTTTTGTGCACGGTGTACTTTTGAGTGTGCAAGTGGGGGAGTTGTTACTCCTCGACGATCTCGGTGATCGCGCCAGCGGGGCAAGCGTCCTGGCAAGCGCCACAGGCGACGCAGGAGTCCTCGTCAGCGACAGTAGCGACGTCCTGGAGCTCCAGAACGCCAGCGGGGCAGGAGTCGACGCAAACGCCACAAGCGATGCACTCGTCGGCATCAATTACGGGATGAGCCATGGTAGTTTCCTCTCTGTTGACCGACGCTACAGGCGATGCGCATCGGTTTGATTCGGGCAAAAACATACCACGGGAGCGACCGTTTGCAATACCCTCTGACCGGCATCTTCATACCGTTCGCCGAGTATGCCGCGGCTTACTAAAAAACACGCAGGTGGGGCCGTTGAGCTGCGCAAATGTTAGCTAAAGGTGACTTGAAATATTGAGCTATTGAGCGCGCCTGCGGAAAGGGCATCCCGTTATTTGGCCGAAAAACGGGTCGCAGTTTCCGGTTGGGCCCGCTAGCGGAAACTGCGACCCGGTATCAGCTCTCAAAACGGGATACGGTTTCCGGTTGAGCCTTCAGACGGAAACTGCGACCCGGAATCCACGCTCAGACCGGGACGAGCTTTCCGCAAGGCAGCCCCAGGCACCCCCCCCGGACGCAAACCTCAGTCAACTCTACATAGATCTCAATAGATCTGCCGAGAACTCAAACAGTGCATCTACCTGCGCATTTAAGAACCTAAACTCTCAGCAATAAGAAATCTTATATGAATTGACTTAGATTTTGTATATTCCGGCCCATAAGGGGATACACTACATCCTGAAAGACAAGCCGAAACACCGCTCGGCAGACCGCCGAGTCGGTGCAAACGCACAAGAGAGAGGGAATTTCTAATGGGCAAGATTCTTGGTATCGACCTTGGTACTACTAACTCCGCAATGGCCGTTCTCGAGGGCGGTTCTCCGACCATCATCGTGAACGCCGAGGGCGACCGCACCACTCCGTCCGTCGTGGGCTTCCGTGCCGACGGCGACCGCGTCGTGGGTAAGGCCGCTAAGAACCAGGCTGTCACCAACCCCAAGAACACCGTGTTCTCCATCAAGCGCTTCATGGGCCGCAAGTACTCCGAGTGCACCTCCGAGATCAAGACCGTGCCGTATGAGGTCAAGGAGGGCCAGGGTGGCCGTGCCGTCGTCGATATCGAGGGCAAGGATTACACCGCCGAGCAGGTGAGCGCCATGACGCTCGCAAAGATGAAGGCCGACGCCGAGAAGTATCTGGGCGAGACCGTCACCGACGCCGTCATCACCGTCCCGGCCTACTTCAACGACGCCCAGCGTCAGGCCACCAAGGACGCCGGTAAGATCGCCGGCCTCAACGTCAAGCGTATCGTCAACGAGCCGACCGCTGCTGCTCTGGCCTATGGCCTGGACAAGCAGGGCACCGACCAGCGCATCCTGGTCTTCGACCTGGGCGGCGGCACCTTCGACGTCTCCATTCTCGACCTCGCCGACGGCGTGTTTGAGGTTCTGTCCACCTCGGGCGACAACCACCTGGGCGGCGACGACTGGGATCAGCGCGTCATCGACTGGATGGCCGATAAGTTCCAGCAGGAGAACGGTGTCGACCTGCGTCAGGACCCCATGGCCCTGCAGCGTCTGAAGGAGGCCGCCGAGAACGCCAAGAAGGAGCTCTCCGCCGCCCAGCAGACCACCATCAACCTGCCGTTCATTACCATGAACCAGTCCGGCCCGCTGCACCTCAACTACACGCTGACCCGCGCCGAGTTCGAGAAGATCACCCGCGACCTGCTCGAGCGCTGCAAGCAGCCTGTCACCAACGCCCTGCGCGACGCCAAGCTTAAGCTCTCCGATCTGACCGAGGTCATCCTCGTCGGCGGCTCCACCCGTATGCCCGCCGTCCAGGAGCTCGTCAAGACCATGACCGGCAAGCAGCCCAACATGTCCGTGAACCCCGACGAGGTCGTTGCCGACGGCGCTGCCGTCCAGGGCGGCGTGCTCACCGGCGACGTCGAGGGCATCCTGCTGCTCGACGTTACCCCGCTGTCGCTGGGTGTCGAGACCATGGGCGGCATCATGACCAAGATGATCGACCGCAACACCACGATCCCGACTTCCAAGACCGAGGTCTACTCCACCGCTGCCGACAACCAGACCAGCGTCGAGATCAACGTGCTCCAGGGCGAGCGCGAGCTTGCCCGCGACAACAAGTCGCTCGGTAAGTTCCAGCTGACCGGCATCCCGGCTGCCCGCCGCGGCGTGCCGCAGATCGAGGTCACCTTCGACATCGACGCCAACGGCATCGTCAAGGTCTCCGCTAAGGACAAGGGCACCGGCAAGGAACAGCAGATCACCATTTCTGGCTCCACCGCTCTGTCCGACGACGAAGTCGATCGTATGGTCAAGGACGCCGAGGCTCATGCCGAGGAGGACAAGAAGCAGAAGGAAGAGGTCGAGGTCCGCAACCAGACCGACAGCCTGTGCTACTCCACCGAGCAGACCCTCAACGAGCTCGGCGACAAGGTTTCCGCCGATGTGAAGTCCAAGGCCGAGGCCGCTATCGCCGACGCCAAGAAGGCGCTTGAGGGCTCTGACGTCGAGGCCATCAAGGCCGCCGGCGAGTCCCTGCAGTCCGTGGCCTACGAGCTGGCTCAGGTTGTCTACGCCGATGCTCAGCAGCAGACCGACGGTGCCGCCGGCGCCCAGCCTGCCGACGATGACGTCGTCGACGCCGACTACGAGGTTGTGGACGACGAGGACAAGTAATCATGTCCGCCCGTAAAGCTCGCACGGAGGCGGCCGCCGTTGGTGCCGCCCCCGTTGACTCTGAGGAGAAGGACGTGAAGATTCCCGTAGAGGCCGTTGACGATACCGAGGTCGACGAGGCCCCGGCCGCCGAGGCTGCCGAGAACCAGGTAGAGGATTCCAACAAGGAGGCGACGATGACCGAGGACGAGATGGTGGAAGCCGCTATCCGCGCCGGTGAAGAAGCCGCCGACAACGACTTTAAGCTCAAGTTCGAGCAGGCTCAGAAAGAGCTTGCCGACGTGCGCAACGAGCTCGATGCTGCGGCAGAGGCTCAGAAGGCCGCCGAGGACAAGGCAAAGGACGCCACCGAGCGTACCGCCCGTCTGCAGGCCGACTGGGAGAACTTCCGTCGCCGCACCGCCAATGAGCGTATCGCCGAGCGCGAGCGCGCGACCGAGAAGCTCGTCACTGCGCTGCTGCCGGTGGTCGACGATATTGAGCGTGCGATCGACCATGCCCGCAGTCAGGAGCTTGCCGACGACTTTAAGCAGTTCGTCGACGGCGTCGACGCGGTGCATGCCAAGCTGCTCGATGTGTTTGCGCACGAGGGCGTTGAGCCCATCGACCCCAAGGGCGAGGCGTTCGATCCGCTCGAGCACCAGGCCGTGGGCCGCGTCGAGGACGCATCGCAGTACGACGAGACCGTCAACGACGTGTACCAGAAGGGCTACCGCATGGCGGATCGCATCCTGCGTTCCGCGATGGTGACGGTGACCTACGGTGGCGAGAAGCGCCCCGCACCGGAGCCCGAAGCGGCGCCCGAGGATGCTACGGCCGATACGGCCGAGAGCACCGAGGAGTAATTGAGAAGGGCCCCGGGGCAACACCCGGGGCCCTTTCTGGCCTAGTGCCATATGAAAGCATGAGCCGTCGTCTGCATGGGCGGCGGACGTAACAGGAGAGGAGCTACGATGGCTGCAGGCAAAACCTTCTATGACATCCTGGGCGTATCCAAGAGCGCCTCCGACAAAGAGATCAAGAGCGCGTTTCGCAAGCTCGCGCAAAAATATCACCCCGATGCCGGCGGCGACGAGGCCAAGTTCAAGGAGATCAGCGAGGCCTACGAAACGCTTTCGGACGAGAAGAAGCGCAAAGAGTACGACCAGATGCTCATGTTTGGCGGCATGCCGGGCGCGGGCGGCGCGTATGGCGGTGGCTACGGTGCCGGCGCGGGCGCCAGCGGCTGGGGCGACATCTTCGACAGCATCTTTAGCGGCAACGGCGCCTGGGGCAGCGATTGGGGCTCGGGCTTTGCCGGGGCTGCGGGCGCTGCCGGTGCCGGCGCGGGTCGCAGCCGCGCTCGCAAGGGCGGCGACCTGTCGCTGACCGTCGATGTGACGGCCGAGGACGCGTTTCGCGGCGTGACGCACAAGGTCACCTACCGCATTCCCTCGACGGGCGAGCAGCAGACCATTACGGTCTCGGTGCCTGCGGGCGCGGTCGACGGCGGCAAGCTGCGCTACAAGCGTCGCGGCGAGTATGGCGTTGCCGGCGGCGAGCGCGGCGACCTGGTCGTGACCACTCACGTGGAGGAGCATCCGCTGTTTAAGCGTAAAGGCGCCGACGTGACCATGGAGGTACCGGTCTCGGTCTACGAGGCGGCGCTCGGCTGCACGGTGGACGTGCCGACGCCCGGCGGTGCGACGGTTCGTCTGAAGGTGCCCGCGGGCACCCAGACGGGCAAGAAGTTCCGCTTTAAAGAGATGGGCGCGCCTGACGTTAAGCATCGCGGGCGGACCGGTGCGCTGCTTGTCGAGATCAAGGTGCAGGTTCCCACGAGTCTGTCCGACGACGAACGCGATGCCATGACCAAGCTGCGCGAGGCCGACACGCGCGACTACCGCGAGAAGGTCAACCGTTACAAGGCGACGTACTAGGGCGGTCGCGGCGCACGCCCGCGCCCGCGGGCTTATGATGGACGATAACGAGACGGAAAGGGGTCAGGTAGCATGGCCGAGGACAATAGGAACAAACCGCTGTACATGATCAGCGTGGCGGCCGAGCTGACCGGCATGCATCCGCAGACTCTGCGCGTCTACGAGTCCAAGGGCCTGGTGAACCCCCAGCGTTCGGGCGGCAACACGCGTCTGTATTCACGTGCCGATATCGAGCGTCTGGAGCTCATCAACCAGCTGACCGACGAGGGCATCAACCTTGCCGGCGTGGTGCGTATCCTCGATATGAAGGAGCGTGCGGAGGAGCGCGAGCACGAGAACGAGAAGCTCCGCGCCCGCGTTCGCCAGCTCGAGGACGAGCTGCACGAGTACAAGATGCAGAAGAAGATCACCGCCCTGGCCCCGCGCGACGGCTCGGTCAACCCCGAACAGGTCATGCGCAAGCTACTGGGCGCCGGCGGGGATTTGTAGTTACGCGGTTTTACCAAACCGCGTAACCAGTTGACGCTGCAAGCCCGCCAGAGCGGCAATCTGCCTTTCGACTTCGGCGGCATGACCAGAAGGTCAATGCCGCCTTGTTTCAAGGCACCTTGCTCGCTCTGGCGGGCTTTCGCTGTCCGCGCCAAAACACCGGCGTTGTTATGGGTAGTCATTGGGGACGTTCTTAAATGACTAGTCGAGAGGGACACTCTTGCACCAAATCTTCCGACCCACACTGGGTTCGTCCTTTACTTTACTGAGATAAAGTGAACGCGCAGATTCGTAACCCACTCGCAACCGTTCTATGGCACGATATTGAACGAATGTATGCTATGCGCCCGAGCCTTTCGGGCAGAGTGGGAGACAGTATGGTCAAGCTGTACGAGGACGGCATCTACCTGCGCGACGGCAGCGAGGTTGTGCCTGCGGCCGAGGCTGCCGAGCGCGGTATTACGCAGGCGCCCGAGGATGCCAAGCGCGGCACCATCGCGTATTCGATTCTTCAGGCACACAACACGTCCGGAGATCCCGAGGCGCTCAAGATTCGCTTCGACGCCATGGCGAGCCATGACATCACCTTTGTCGGCATCATCCAGACGGCGCGCGCCTCGGGCATGGAGCAGTTCCCGCTGCCCTACGTGCTCACCAACTGTCACAACTCTCTGTGCGCCGTGGGCGGCACCATCAACGAGGACGACCATGTCTTTGGCCTCTCGGCTGCCAAGAAGTACGGCGGCATTTTCGTCCCGCCGCACATTGCCGTCATCCACTCCTTTATGCGTGAGAACTTCGCCGGTTGCGGCAAGATGATCCTGGGCTCCGACTCGCACACCCGCTACGGCGCCCTGGGCACCATGGCCGTGGGCGAGGGTGGTGGCGAGCTGGCAAAGCAACTGCTGCGCGACACCTACGACGTCGCCTATCCCGGTGTCGTTGCCATTTACCTCACGGGCGCCCCGCGCCCCGGCGTCGGCCCGCACGACGTGGCGCTCGCCATCATCCGAGCCGTCTTTGCCAAGGGCTATGTTAAGAACAAGGTCATGGAGTTTGTGGGCCCGGGCATCGCGAGCATGACGACCGATTACCGCAACGGCGTCGACGTCATGACCACCGAGACCACCTGCCTGTCGAGCATCTGGGCTACCGACGAGGACACGCACGCGTTTTTGACCATGCACGGCCGCGGCGACGACTACCGCGAGCTCAAGCCCGCCGATGTCGCCTACTACGACGGCTGCGTCGAGGTCGATCTGTCGAGCATCAAGCCCATGATCGCGCTGCCATTCCATCCTTCCAACGGCTTTGAGATCGACGAGCTCAACGAGAACCTCGAGGACATCCTGCACGAGGTGGAGCTCGAGGCTGCCAAGATCGGCGAGGGCAAGACGCACTTTAGCCTGCTCGACAAGATCGTCGACGGCAAGCTGCACGTGCAGCAGGGCGTTATCGCCGGCTGCTCGGGTGGCAACTACGACTCCGTGGTCCAGGCTGCCCGCGTGCTCAAGGGCGCCAACACCGGCTGCGGCGAGTTCTCGCTGTCGGTCTATCCCACGAGCCAGCCCGTGGCACTCGAGCTTACACGTCGCGGCTACATCTACGACCTTATGGAGGCCGGCGCGATTGTGCGCACGGCATTCTGCGGCCCGTGCTTCGGTGCCGGCGACACGCCTGCCAATAACGGCCTTTCGATTCGCCACACCACGCGCAACTTCCCCAACCGCGAGGGTTCCAAGCCGGGTAATGGCCAGCTGAGCGCCGTGGCCCTGATGGACGCCCGCTCCATTGCGGCGACGGCTGCCAACGGCGGCATCCTGACGCCAGCGACCGACCTGCCCGAGGAGACTTGGGACGAGGCCTGCGAGTACACCTTTGACGACGCGCCGTACAAAAAGCGCGTGTACTGGGGCTTTGGCAAGGCGGAGCCTGCCGACGAGCTGGTCGAGGGTCCCAACATCAAGCCGTGGCCCGCGATGGAGCCGCTCGGCGACGATATCCTGCTCAAGGTGTGCTCCAAGATCATGGACCCGGTCACCACGACCGACGAGCTCATTCCTTCGGGTGAGACGAGCTCCTTCCGCTCCAACCCGCTGGGCCTGGCCGAGTTTACGCTGAGCCGCCGCGATCCGGCCTATGTGGGCCGTTCCAAGGAGGTCGACGCCGTGGAGAAGCGCCGCGTGGCTGGCGAGTCCGCAGGCGACCTGGCGGCGCTCGATGCCGAGCTTGCCGGCGTGTTTGAGGCACTGGCCGGCGCCGGTGTCGCGGCCGATGCCAAGGCGACCGAGTACGGCTCTATGCTCTACGCCAAGAAGCCCGGCGACGGTTCTGCCCGCGAGCAGGCCGCGAGCTGCCAGCGCGTAATTGGCGGCCTGGCCAACATCGTCCACGAGTACGCCACCAAGCGCTATCGCTCCAACGTGATGAACTGGGGCATGGTGCCCTTCCAGATGGAGGCCGAGCCCAACTTTGAGGTAGGCGACTACGTCTTTGTGCCGGGTATCCGCGCCGCGCTTGACGGCGACCTGAAGGACATCGCCGCCTACGTGGTGCGCGCCGATGGTGCGGTCGAGCAGATTGAACTCTACATTGCCGATATGACGGCAGAGGAGCGTGCCATCGTCAAGGCTGGCTGCCTGACCAACTACAACAAGTTCAAGGCCGCTGCCGAGTAACTCTGCTGTACGCCCCTGCCACACCTTTCCCTCGTGCTCACGCGCTTCGCGAGGGTCGCCCGAGGGAAAGGTGTGTCCGGGGCTACCGCGACGCTCTCGTTGGGTCTTGAGGGACGCTAATAAATAGACTTGCTTGATGCCGCCCCTGTTATCGGGGCGGCTTCTTTTGTCGAAAACCACCATGAAGGGGTAGGCGCCTTTGCGGTGGTTCCGTTTGTCTCGACCTGTAACATCTGGGCCCCTATTTGACGAGCGGTTGTTACAGATTGAGACAAACGATCGCCGCCGATCATTTCATCTCAATCTGTAACATCTAGGATCGAAAAGGGCCGCTAGATGTTACAGATCGAGACAGTGGAACATCGGAGCCGAAACCACCACAAAGGTGCCTGCCCGGCGGGTCCTTATTTCGATGGGGTCCAGGTTATTTCATCGTCAAATAGCCAAGTGCGTGCCGAGCCACTGTTGCGCGCTGTCTGCGGATCGGGCTCGCAGGTTTGTTCGTAGGCATCCTCGGTACACCGATCCATAAAATCGACGACTGCCGTCTGGTCGCCCTCCATGACGTAGATTACGTCGCCATCCGAGATATAGACCCCCGGTCCTTCATTGTCCACGCAGCCGGGGTCGTATGAGACGTTGCACAATTTGCTCCCGTTTGCCGCATCGAGCTCAAGGGTCGAATGATACCCGCCAACCATTTGGCCGTTCTTGGCTCGATATGTTGCGGCGCCGTACCACCGCTTAAACGTCTTGCCTTTGAGTAAACTGGTTGCCTTACCGATAAGCTGCTCATCTTGGGTATAGCGCGTGGCTCCAAGTTCGATTCGGGGATAGTTACTGACCCCAAGCGCTGCGGGCGTACCGTCGAAATCGACGGTGATCGAATCGGGTTTGACGATATCGGTGAGGATTTCGATGGGGTAGCTTACGGTTTCAACCGCCGCCTGCGTTGCCGAGGCAGGGAGAAATGCGAGATAGATAATTCCTACGCCGACTGCGGTAATCGCAAACGCTAAGACGAGCAGGCCGATATAGGTGGAGCGTTTCACGGCGGGTACCTCGCAAACAGTATGCATTCATTAAGATAAGTGATACCAGCTTACGACAATATTCAAAAGAAAGCGATCGGTCGAAATGACGGGGCGAAAAGGCCCTATTGGGCTTCGATTTGACCTCTAATAGGAATATTTGCCCCACTCATTCTGGGCGAGAGGTCAATAATTCAGTCCACGAGTCTTGAGCGATACTATTCTCACTAAACTCACTTTTTTCACAGTAAGCACTATAAATACGATAGGGAGGACGACGAGAACATTGTGACGTGCGATAGCTAAGCCGTTTAAGCCGGACTCTGACCTTGAATCTCCGACTCTATCTGTGCGAACGGGCTATTGTCGGTTCTCGATTCCATCGCTGCGTTTTCGTTGGGTCTTGAGGGACGCTAATAAATAGGCTTGCTTGATGCCGCCTCTGTTATCGGGGCGGCTTCTTTTTGTCGAAAATCACCACAAAGGGGACGGGCACCTTTGTGGCGGTGGGGACGAGCTCGATGTTGTTGTGATCGTTGAGCGGCATGTTAATGGGCACCTCTACAGAATTTCATCTGGGCTGGCGGGTTTGGTTGTTTTGGGGATGCCGAGTTTGGATGACGCGAAATCGTCAACATTGTCCTTAATTCCGTCTTTGGTGTAGACAGTGACCATATAGGTGCTGTGTCCGAATTCGCCCTTGTCGCGTGTTGCCCAGGCATCCCAGTAGGCGGCCCCGTTTCGCCCTTTGATTTTTCCGACACGGCGGAGTTCTGTTCGCTTTAATTTCTGGTTGCTATAGATGGTTCGACCGGCTTCCGCGGTGAGCCCGCACTGTCCAAGCAGCTTGTCGAGGACTTGGTTCATGTGGCGCTCATCGGTGTTTGGTGCGTAGTCGTAGGCGAGGGTGATGGAGTCGAGTGGCTGGTCGTCGATCAGATAGTTTAGCGCCTGAGGTTCAAGGCAGAAATAGGGGGAGCATCCGTCGACCTTGCCGAGCAACGGTAACTTGGACTGCCAACTTCCGGTGGGAATTGCATATTCGTAGAACACGCCACGGCAGACAAAGGAGAGCGAGGTGGCACGCGAGCCGGCGTCGATCATCCCGCAAAGATCGAAGGGCGAGGCGATACCAAAAGAAAAGGGCGTGATGACGATAAGGAAGAGCATCACGATGGGTATGGCGAGAATGGCGATGACGTTGCGACCGGTGGAATGAGACGGCTTCATATGCGCTCCTCGAGACAAAGATCTGTTGAGGATAGGCAGAAATGGATATGTTCAGAGAACAATTCAAGTTTAATCTCATGGCGCGAGATGGTCGACCGTTAGCGTCGAAAACCACCACAAAGGTGCCTGTCCCCTTTGTGGTGGTGAGGAGCGCGCGGCTTCTTTTGGTAATAGTGTTAGCTGGCGGTATCATTAGTGCAGGTGGCGAAGGTTTGCATTGTGGGGTGTTTTGCCGTGAGCCGTTCTGCCCGTATTGGATTGATTGTCTTGGCGCTTGCGATCGCTGTGGTTGGCGCGGGCGCTGTCGGTATGGCATTTCTACCTGCTGCGGTGACGGAGCCGTTGGTCAAGCCTGTGGCTCAATCTGTCGAACTTCTGACCGGCGACGACAAGCCCGAGACCATTACCGTTGATTTTGATGAGCAGCCGGCTGTGCTGGGTATTAGCAATTATCCGTGTATTCAGCTTGGGGCCATGCGCTATACCACGGATACAAGCCTGATCGATAGGGCGTCCGAGCTACTCAAGGGCAAAACATTTAAGCGTTGGTACGGATATGCGTCCTATCGGGCAAAAGCGAACGACATGGTTGGCGGATGTCACTCTTCCATCGAGCTGGACACTGCAAACGGCGCAAAGTTATGTGATGTCTCGTACGATCCGGGTTACGAGGGCAATGAGGGTCCGGGTATTTACATCATGGCCGGCGATGCAGCCTATGTCATGGAGGGCGACCAGGCCGAGCTCAACGATTTTATGGGTCAGTGTATCCAAGATGCCTATGAACAGACCTGCTTGCCCGACCCGCAGACTGCACGCGATAGTGGGTCTGCCCGTATATGGCTCTTCGAGGATGAGATGCCCTGGAGCGGCGAATCGGGAAGCACGGGTTCGGCAAGTAAATAGAGACTGCAACCACCACAAAGGTACCCGTCCCCTTTGTAGTAGTTCTCGGTTTGTCTCGATCTGTAACATCTTGGCCGCTAAAAGTGGGCCTGGTGTTACAGATTTAGATTTTCGATTCGGGTGTCTTCTGTTTGTCTCAATCTGTAACAGATAGGGCCCTATTTGCCGAGTAGTTGTTACAGATTTAGATAAACGGGCGCCGCTGAGCATTTCATCTCGATCTGTAACATCTAGGATTAAAAATGGCTGCTAGATGTTACAGATCGAGATGGTAGTGCGCCTGGGCAGCGGCAGGCTGACACCTCAGTACCCTATCCATCAATCACTCAGAAAATCTTATATATAGAGACTTAGATTTGTGTATAAGATCGCGCAAAGCTGGCAACAATACTTCTCGAACAACGTGAAGCCGCCCCGTAGGGCGGCCGCCCCAAGAGAGGTGATTCCATGAGAATCGATAAGCTAGCAATGACGTCGCGCGAGGCGCTGCAAACCGCCATGAGCACGGCTGCCGATGCGCAGGCCGGCGCGGTGGAGCCGATTCATCTGCTGTCTGCTCTGCTCGGTGCCGGCGAGCGCAATATCTCCGTGATCATCGAGCGCATCGGTGCCGACCCGGCCCAGCTCGCACGCTCCACACAGGATGCCATCGACCACGCGCCCAAGGTTTCGGGCGAGGGCCAGCAGATGGGCCTGTCCAACGAGCTCGTCCGCGTCATCGAGAAGGCCGAGAAGAAGGCCACCAAGATGGGCGACAGCTTTGTGGTGACCGAGCATCTGCTGATGGCACTTGCCGAGGACAAGGGCGAGGCGGGCCGCGTGCTGCGCGACGCAGGTGTCACCAAGGAGCGCATCGAGCAGGTCTACGAGGAGCTGCGTGGCGATGACCGCGTGACGTCTGCCGAGGACAAGACCCAGTTTGAGGCGCTGGAGCAGTACGGCCGCAACATCTGCGACCTAGCCCGCGCCGGCAAGCTCGACCCGGTCATCGGCCGTACCGACGAGATCCGCCGTACTATTCAGGTTCTGTCCCGCCGCACCAAGAACAACCCCGTGCTCATCGGCGAGCCGGGCGTCGGCAAGACGGCCATCGTCGAGGGCATCGCCCAGCGTATCGTGGCCGGCGACGTGCCGAGCACCCTGCGCGACCGCGACCTCATCGAGCTCGACATGAGCGCGCTGGTCGCCGGCGCCAAGTACCGCGGCGAGTTCGAGGACCGCTTGAAGGCCGTGCTCAAGGAGGTACAAAAATCCGAGGGCAAGGTCATCCTGTTCATCGATGAGCTCCACACCATCGTGGGCGCGGGTGCCACCGAGGGCTCCATGGACGCCGGTAACATCCTGAAGCCGGCGCTCGCCCGTGGCGACTTGCACGCGATCGGCGCGACCACGCTCGATGAATACCGCAAGTACATTGAGAAGGACGCGGCGCTCGCCCGTCGTTTCCAGACCGTGATGGTGAGCGAGCCCACCGTCGAGGACACCATCTCGATCCTGCGTGGCCTCAAGGAAAAGTACGAGATCTTCCACGGCGTGCACATCACCGATAGCGCGCTCGTGGCCGCCGCCGACCTCTCCGATCGCTACATCGCCGACCGCTTCCTGCCCGACAAGGCCATCGACCTGGTCGATGAGGCCGCAAGCCGCCTGCGCATGGAGCTCGACAGCATGCCGGTCGAGATCGACGCCACCACGCGTCAGCTCACCCAGCTGCAGATCGAGGAGCAGGCGCTCATGAAGGAGACCGACGACGCCTCCAAGGAGCGTCTGGAGGCCCTGCGCCAAGAGATTGCCGAGGTCCAGGAAAAGCTCAATGTGCAAAAGGCCGGCTGGCTCAACCAAAAGAACGCCATCGACCACGTGCAGGAGCTCAAGGGACAGCTCGACGAGGCCAAGAGCGAGGAGGAACGTGCGACGCGCAACGGCGACCTGGGCCGTGCGTCCGAGCTGCGCTACTCCGTGATTCCGGGCCTGCAGCAGCAGATTCAGGATTCCGAGGCCGCACTCGAGGCACAAAAGCAGCAGGACGGCGAGGGCCTCAACGAACAGGTGACCTCCGATGAGATCGCCGAGGTCGTGAGCGCCTGGACCGGCGTGCCCGTGTCCAAGATGATGCAGGGCGAGCTCGACAAGCTGAAGGGCTTGGAGGGCGAGCTGCATAAGCGCGTCATCGGCCAGGACGAGGCCGTCTCCGCCGTCGCCGCAGCTGTGCGCCGCAGCCGTGCGGGCCTCTCCGATCCGGACAAGCCCATCGGCAGCTTCTTCTTCCTGGGCCCCACCGGCGTGGGCAAGACCGAGCTCGCCAAGGCGCTTGCCGAGTGCCTGTTCGACGACGAGCGCGCACTCGTGCGTATCGACATGTCCGAGTACATGGAGAAGTTCAGCGTCCAGCGTCTGATCGGTGCGCCCCCGGGATACGTGGGCTACGACGAGGGCGGCCAGCTCACTGAGGCCGTGCGCCGTCGTCCGTACTCCGTGATCTTGCTCGACGAGATGGAGAAGGCCCATCCGGATGTCTTTAACGTGCTGCTGCAGGTGCTCGACGACGGCCGCCTGACCGATGGCCAGGGTCGCCAGGTGTCCTTCAAGAACACGATCATCATCATGACGAGCAACGTGGGCTCCAAGGCTATCGCCGAGCTTTCCGGCAAGGACGAGGAGGAGATGCGCCATCAGGTCGACGCTGCCATGGCTCAGACCTTCCGCCCCGAGTTCCTCAACCGTATCGACGACATCGTGGTGTTCCATCCGCTCGGCATGGCTCAGATCGAGAAGATCGTCGACATTCAGCTCGCCGACGTCCGCGCACGTCTGGCCAAGGAGCGCATGACGCTTGCCATCACCCCGGCGGCCAAGCAGATGCTTGCTGTGGGCGGCCTGGACCCGGTCTTTGGTGCCCGTCCGCTCAAGCGCCTGGTCCAGCGCGAGGTCGTGGACGCCATCGCCGCCGCCATCATCGACGGCACGGTGCGCGAGGGCGATCAGGTGACGGTCGATGCCGACAAGGACGGCGGCTTTACCGTCGTGTGCGACAACACGCCGGCGGCCACCTACGAGGTCCCCGACGCCGAGTAGATTTTGGGCCATGTCTTAAAATCTGCCAGTCGTCTCTAAACGCCAAGGGCGGTGGATCCAATCGGGTCCGCCGCCCTTTTTCGTGCGACAATCGATGATGCCGAACGGATGCGATGTAAGGAGCTATGCAGATGAAAGACGAGATCAAGACAAGCGCGCCGGCGCCCAGGCCCACGTCCAAACCGGCGCCCAAGCCGCGCGACCCCTACATCCGTGCCGAGAACGAGGACGACGACGGCTACGATCCCTACAGCGATCGCCGCCCCGAGCGCGAGCCGATGTTCGAAGCCGACCCGTGGCGCTGAGCGTCACCCAAAAGGCCACCAATAAGTTGCGGTGAAATAGGGATTGTTTTGCGGTTTGACCAGCAAAAACAATCCCTATTTCACCGCAACTGCGTTAGGGATGTGGGAGTTGGGCGGCTGTCTTCGGGCCGGCTAGTCCTGGGCTTTGATGCTCGGCAGGAGAATCTGGGCGAGGTAGTCGGTTTCGAGCTTAGTGGCACCATCGGCCTTGCCGTCTTTACCTACCAGGTCGTTCTTGATCTGGCTATACGTATAGCGGTTGCCGGTCGTCAGCTCGACAAGCTCAATGGCCGTGTCCATGGGGTAGGTCGACACGGGATTCTGCGTCCGCCCGTTGATGGTCTGGGGCACCACGTACGGATAGACGGGGCCGCTGGCGTAGACGGTATAACCGTTGCCTAGATTGGCCGCACCCAAAACCGTATCGCCCTCATCGGGCGTAAAGCTCTCGCCCTCGCGCACCGCGACGAGCGTCACGATCGGCGTATTGCTGTCGCCGGCAAGATAGATGCATAGCGTGCTGCCATTCTGCCAAGTCTCGACCTTGCCGTACCACTCGACGGGGATATCGAGCTGGTAGAGGTCGGTTGCCTTGTGACGGGCGTCGGCATCACGGGCCGCCTGTGCCTTTTGCGCGCTCACGGCATTGACGGCGGCGTCGCGCCGCGCGGTTGCCGCCTGCTGGAGCACCTTGGCGGTAGCGGCGGAGCTCGCGCCTCCCTCCTCGGCATATTTGGCGGCGGCATCGATCTGGTTGCCAGCCACCGTGTCGGCCGAAGGCACCTTGAGCTTAAAGGTGGCCTGGGCACTTAAATCCTGTCCATCGCTCTTAACGGTGACCTGCGCCTTGGTGGTCGGGACGGTATAGATGGTGCCGTCGGCCGCGATGGGGGAGGCGGCGATGGAGAGCGTGTAATCGCCGGGCAGCAGTTTGATGCCGCGGCCGTGCTCATCAACGTAGAGCGTTTCGCTCACGGATGAGCCGTCGGAGTCCTGCCCGCTCACCTGTACGGGAATCTTGGAGCCAGTCGAGCAATCGAGCCCTGCGGCACGCACGCCAATTTGCACCGACATCATCGTGTGCGCATTGGCGGCGGCAACGGCAGCCTGCTCCTGTTGGTATCCGTTCCATGCGGCGTAGCCTGCGCCGCCCGCGACAAGTGCGACGGCTACGACACCGGCGACCATCAAATTGCGGCGCTTGGGCGACATCTTGCGATGGCGAACCTCGGCTTCGCGTGCCGAAGGAACGGATGGTAGGGGAATATCGCCCATGGCGATGGTCTCGTCCACGGCTGGTGCGGAACCCAGGCCAGGAAGCTCGCGGGTCAGCGAATCCTCGGCCGGCAAGCTGTCGAGCAAGACGGTTTCCTCGCCCGTGTCGGATTCGGGCTGGTTGCCGGCCTCGCTTTCGGTGTCTTCGTGATCTGCCTCATCCTCGGCAGGCTCAACGTCGCCTGCATCCTGATCATCGGACTGCGCCTCGGTTTCCGGCTCATCCTGCACATCAACGCCCGAATCGTCAAACGCAATCTCATCGAGTGAAATCCGGTCTAAGCTCTCCAAGGCCTCAGCGCAAGCTTCTGCATCTTGGGCCGCATCCTCTTGGCCCATCGTCTCATCATTCATACATCCCCCAAGCTCAATATCGGGACAACAATGTACCCAAAAACAGAGTCATATAGAGCTGTCAGGCGATCGGAAATCTGATTTTATCTGTGCGAGAGGTTTTGAATATGTGCGTGGATGCGCGCAACAACAAAAAGCCCCCGGAAAGCGGACAAATCGCTTTCCGGGGGCATGCAATACGTTGCATTGCGCGGAGTCGGCCAGGCGGCTTCACATTCAAGCGGCGTTTGCACCGGGCATGTTACTCGGCGTGCGCGTAATCAACCTTGGCGCGGCGAGCGGTAGCCTTCTCCCAATCGCTGGTGCCCTCAAAGACATCTTGCTTGTAGGGATTGCGGCCGAGCTTCTTGGCGCGGTAGGCGATGTAGATGATCGCGGCGACGTTGGCGATCAGTGCGGCGATCGAGACCGCGGTGGCGGCGCCGGGGTCGAGCGTGGAGTGGGTCACAAAGATGGACTCCTCCTGGAAGTACGGGAACACCTGGGCAAACATGCACCAAATGGCCAGCGTAAAGGCGCGGTTCTGGATCCAGCCGCCCTTGTTCCAGATAAAGGCGGCGACGGTGGGCGCCAGCAGCAGCGCAAAGCCGCAGAACCAGGAGTGGGTGGGCAGGCAGTTGTAGGTGTAGCAGAAGTTCCAGATATCGTAGGCGATGATGTAGACCCAGGTCATGTCGGGCCACAGCATATCGGTCTTGTCCTCGGAGGCGTAGACGCTCCACCAACCGGTCATGCAGAAGATGTTGATGAGACCGGCAATGCCGTTGAACACGTTGTTCCAGCCGGCCAGCTGCGTAGCACCTTCGGAGGTGACCCAGGTGGACTCGCCCAGGACAAAGAAGTGATAGGCGCTCTCAAAGTCGGACACGACGGCGATCATGATGTTGATGGCGACGATCACAAACGGCCATGCGCGGAACCAATGCGCCTTGCCGATCTTGCCCCACTGGTACTTAATGGCAATGAAGCCCCAGCAGCCGGCCAGCGCCGCGTATACCTTGGCGTAGTGGAACCAGCTGTTCTGGTACACATGGGTGGGGTTGGTGAGCGCCCACTCGGCACCCTGCGAAACGCCGACGGCGATGGCGACGCAGTAGATGGTCATGGCCAGCGGAGCCACGCCAAAGATAATTGCCGCGCCCAGCTTGGTGCGGCGGCCGACCTCGTTGAGCACGATCAGGCCAATAAAGACCATCGCCCAGCCGGCCCAGTGGATAAGGGTATCGCTACCCCAAACATCGAACAGCATGCTGCTCTCCTTTCACACGCCCGCGGCCCCTCTTCCGATCGCGGGCAGTTTGGCCAAATGTCGTCAGTTCCGGGGCTTGCGCTCCGGATACTTGGCGGTATAGCCCTCGATGTGGAGTGTCGAGGCGATGATTTCCTTGACCGTCTCGTCGGGCACATCGGGGTGCGTGCGGATATACATCAACAACCCCATGATGAGGGTGTAGAACGTCTCGTAGACATGATCGATGCGTAGCTCATGATGGGCGACAAAATCCACCACGGTGGTGTCGCAGATATACTGCGCCACGCGCTGGACCACGTTGTGCAGAAAGCCGCCGTAGAGCGCGCCACTGCTCGAGGTGAGCGTGCTTGGCAGCTCGTGGCCGCTCACGACCAGGCGCTTGAAGAGCGGGGCGACGGTGTCGAGTGCGCCCTCGATATCGCCGACGGTGCGGCTGGCATTCCACTGCTCGAGCTCGGAAATAAAACCGTCGATCGCCTCGTCCATGACGGCGGTGACGGCGGCGTCCATATCGGCAAAGTAGTGGTAGAACAGCGAGCGCGTGCAGCCGGCTCGCTTGGTCACGGCCGAGACGGATAGATGGGATACGCCCAGCTCGGAGCTCACGGTGCGCACGGCGGCGAGAATCTCGCGACGGCGTTCGTCGCCCGTCAGGCGCTTTGCCGCGCTATCGGATGCGGGGACGGCATCGACCACAGAGGTATCTGCTGCGTTGTTGCCCATGTTTTGCCGCCTTTCATCCTCTTTTGCCTGACCGTTCGCCTAACAGTCTTGAATATCGTTGACGGTTCGTCAATACTATTTTTGACACAATGTCAACAATGGCGGGTGAACGGCATGGGGGCATGCCCGGCCTGCAAAAAAAGAGGGGCGCTGCGGCCTCGTCGGGCTGCGGCAAGAGAAGGGACAACCATGATTCTCAACGGACCGGGGATTAGTTACACCGAGCCCGACATCGGTTCGGAGTTCGTGCCGCCGCTTCCGGAGCATCCGCGCGAGGCAATCGTCAAGCTGTGCGAGCACTGCACCAACCGTCTGCTGCATCGCGATGAGCTGCTGGGCTACGAGTACTGGTCGTTTGCCGAGGCCGCAACCGACGAGCAGGCCGAAGTGCTCTGCAAGATGAAGATGCGCCGTCCCTATACGCTGCCCGAGATGGTCAAGCTCACCGGCATGCCCGAAGCCGATATCGAGAAGATGCTCGACGACATGAGCTACACGGGTCTGCTCGAGTACAACTGGGAAAACCCCGAGCGCGCCAAGCAGTGGGTGCTGCCCATGCTGGTGCCGGGTTCCGCCGAGTTCCTCAACATGCGCGTGAGCCAGCTCGAGGAGCATCCGGTCTATGCCAAGTTCTTTGAGCAGGCGTCCAAGGGACCGCTGTCCAAGGCCACGCCGATGGTGCCGCCCGGAGGCGCCGGCATCGGCATGCACGTCATTCCGGTCGAGAAGGCCATCGACGCCGCGAGCACCTCGGTGCCGATCGAGCATATCGAGCATTGGCTCGACAAATACGATGGCAAATATGCCGCCAGCACCTGCAGCTGCCGCGCGAGCCGTCGCGTGATGGGCGAGGGCTGCGCCGACGACCCGGCCGATTGGTGTATCGCTGTGGGCGATATGGCCGACTACGTGGTCGAAACCGATCGTGGCCATTACGTGACCCGCGACGAGGTTTACGACATCTTGCGCCAGGCCGAGGACAACGGCTTTGTGCACCAGATCACCAACATTGACGGCGAGAATAAGATCTTCGCCATCTGCAACTGCAACGTCAACGTGTGCTACGCCCTACGCACCTCGCAGCTGTTCAACACGCCCAACCTGTCGCGCTCGGCCTATGTCGCCAAGGTCGAGAAGGACAAGTGCGTGGCCTGCGGTCGCTGCGTTGAGGTGTGTCCGGCCGGCGCCGCCAAGCTGGGCCAGAAGCTCTGCAGCAAAAAGGCGGGCGGACGGGTGCCCGAATATCCGCGCCAGGAGCTGCCCGATGCCACCAAGTGGGACCACACCAAGTGGTCGCCCAACTACCGCAACGACAACCGCATCGAGACGCATGAGTCCGGCACCGCTCCCTGCAAGACGGCCTGCCCCGCGCATGTTGCCGTTCAGGGCTATTTGAAGCTCGCGGCTCAGGGCCGCTATGACGAGGCCCTAGCGCTCATTAAGCGCGAGAACCCGCTGCCCGCTATCTGCGGCCGTGTGTGCAACCGCCGCTGTGAGGATGCCTGCACCCGCGGCCGTGTGGACGCCGCCGTGGCCATCGACGAGGTCAAGAAGTTTATCGCCCAGCGCGATCTGGATGCCGCGACTCGCTATGTCCCACCTGTGGTGACGCCGACGCGTGCCGGCGGCTTCGACCAGAAGATCGCCATCATCGGCGCCGGTCCGGCCGGTCTGTCCTGCGCCTTCTATCTGGCCGAGAAGGGCTACAAGCCCGTCGTGTTCGAGAAAAACGAGCGCCCGGGCGGCATGCTCACCTACGGTATTCCCAGCTTTAAGCTGCAGAAGGATGTTATCGAGGCCGAGGTCGAGATCATTCGCCTGATGGGCGCCGAGTTCCGCTATGGTGTGGAGGTCGGTCGCGATGTAACGCTCGACGAGCTGCGCGCGCAGGGCTTTAAGGCCTTCTACGTTGCCATTGGCTGCCAGGGCGGCCGCCTTGCCGGCATTCCGGGCGAGGATGCCGAGGACGTGACTGTGGCCGTCGACTTCCTTCGCGAGGTTAACAGCGGCAAAATCGATACCCTGTCCGGCCGCACCATTGTGGTGGGCGGCGGTAACGTGGCCATCGACGTTGCCCGCAACGCCTGCCGTCTGGGTTCCGAGCACGTTGAGATGTTCTGCCTGGAGAGCGAGGCCCAGATGCCCGCCAGCGAGGAGGAGCGTCGCGAGGCCGTTGAGGACGGCGTTCACATCAGCTGCGGCTGGGGCCCCAAGGAGGTTCACCTGGACGAGGCCGGTCGTGTGTGCGGTATCACCTTCAAGCGCTGCACGCGTGTCTTTGACGACGAGGGCCGTTTTGCGCCCGAGTACGACGAGAACGATCTGCGCCGTGTCGATGCCAACCGTGTAGTCATGTCCATCGGCCAGTCCATTGTGTGGGGCGACCTGCTGGCTGGCTCCAAGGTGGAGCTCGGTCGCGGCCAGGGCGCCCTTGCCGATCCCCAGACTTACCAGACCGCCGAACCCGACATCTTTGTGGGTGGTGACGTCTATACTGGCCCCAGCTTTGCCATCGACGCCATCGCCGCCGGTCACGAGGCTGCGGTGTCCATCCATCGCTTTGTGCAGCCGGGCTCCACGCTCACCATCGGCCGCAACCAGCGCCGTTACACCGCGCTCGACCGCGACGACGTTGTGCTCGAGAGCTACGACAACGCGAGCCGCGAGGTTGCCCACGTGGACCGCGAGCGCGAGAAGGTCGCGCCGTTTAGCGAGTACGTTGAGACCTTTACCGAGGAGCAGGTGCGCGCCGAGACCGCCCGCTGCCTGGGCTGCGGCGCCTCGATCGTCGACCCCAACAAGTGCATCGGCTGCGGCCTGTGCACCACCAAGTGCGCGTTCGACGCCATCCATCTGGATCGCGACCGCCCTGAGTGCTCCACGATGGTCAAATACGAGCAAAAGCTCCCCAGCCTCGGCAAGTATGCCCTCAAGCGCGCCATCAAGATTAAGTTCGGTCGTAAATAGGTAACCATAGCGGGTAAGGGGACGGCGCAGACTAGATTTCGCCGTCCCCTTGCTTTGAGTTTGCATCGAATCAACCTCTGCAGAAAGGGTTTCGACTTGCATGAATTAGGGATTGTGTATCACATCATTCGCGATGTCGAGAACGTGGCGCGCGCCAATGGCGTGCGTCGCGTTTCGAGCGTCACGCTGCTGCTGGGCGAGGTCTCGGGCGTCGTTCCCGACTTGCTGCTCGACGCTTGGCGCTGGGCAGCAGATA
>CAUAJB010000028.1 GCA_958429225.1 uncultured Collinsella sp. | reverse complement strand
GGTTGACAACGACCTCACGCCCAAGAAGTACCGCAAGCAGCTCATCGACTCCTACACGCAGCAGATTCTGCTTCAGCAGGCACAGAAGGAGAACGGCGTGACGGTGTCGGACGAGGAGGTCGAGAAGGCTTGGAAGGACGCGTGCAAGAGCGCGGGCGGTGCCAAGGCCTTTAAGAAGACCCTCAAGACCTACGGCTATACCGAGGACACCTACAAGGATTCGCTCAAGGAGAGCCTGGCGCAGCAGAAACTCAAGGATGCCGTGGCGCCCACCAGCAAGCCCAAGGACAGCGAGATCGTCGATTACATCAACGAGAACCTGTCTAACTACAACGATGCTCGCCGTTCGTCGAACATCCTGATCAAGGTTGATTCCGACGCTTCCGACGAGGACAAGGCTGCCGCCAAGGCCAAGGCACAGGAGTGCCTGGACAAGATCAACTCCGGTGAGCTGAGCTTTGAGGACGCCGTTGAGCAGTACTCCGAGGACACCGGTTCCAAGGAGAAGAAGGGCGATGTGGGCTGGGATAAGCTCACCACTTTCGTCGACAGCTACCAGACGGCGCTCGAGGGGCTCAACAAGGGCGACGTGAGCGACGTCGTCGAGTCGACCTATGGTTACCACATCATCAAGTGCACCGACTACTTCCATGTCGATAATCAGGTCGATGACATCAACCAGGTGCCCAAGGCCATCAAGAAGTACGTTTCCAATGTGGTGAAGACGCAAGCGGCCAGCACCGCGTACAGCGAGTGGCTGGAGCAGTACAAGAAGGATGCCGACATCACCGTTAACCCCATGCCCAAGGACGTGCCGTACAACGTCAGCCTGAAGGGCGTCACCAAGAGTTCGACCGACGATTCGTCGACGACTGAGTAATCATGGGGCGGCGCTCGTGTGAGTGCCGTCCACGCTATTAGAGAGGATTTGCAGATGACCAACGAAGAGCTGCAGAAGGAAATGATCGCGGCCATGAAGGCCAAGGACAAGGTTCGCCTGTCCATCATTCGCCAGGTCAAGGCCGAGGTGAAGAATATCGAGGTCAACGAGCGCCGCGATGTGACCGAGGAAGACGTCAACAGCATGATCAAGCGTTTGATTAAGCAGACGAGCGAGACGTTGGAGATGTCCATCAAGGCCGGTACCGACCAAGAGCGTACCGACAACCTGACCGAGCAGGTCAAGATTCTGGAGAGCCTGCTGCCCGCGCAGGTTTCGGGTGAGGAGCTCGAGGCCCTGATCGAGCAGGTTATCGCCGAGCTGGGTGCCACGTCCAAGAAGCAGATGGGCCAGGTTATGGGTGCACTCGGCAAGGCCACCGGCGGCAACTTCGACAAGCCGGCCGCGGCAAAGATCGTCGGAGCAAAATTGGCGTAATTTGTTACGCGGTTTTACCAAACCGCGTAACGGCTCGACGCTGCAAACCCGCACACGCGGCAATCTGACGTTCAATTTCAAGGGCGCGACCATAAGGTCTGCGCCCTTTCATTTCACGTCACCTTGCTCGCGTGTACGGTTTTCGCTGACTTATGCTCAACAAGGGCGGTTGGAGGAAGGGCGTCCCCCGCGGGCGCTCATTGGGGACGGGCTTAAATGAGTGCCCAATGAGCAGGTACTCATTTAAGTCTGTCCCCAATGACTAGGTGCCGACGAGCAGGTGGAAGGTTGCGGGTTCTTTACGGGAATGTAGTGTGGGCTGCGAAAACGTGGTTCTTTCCGTACAATAGTTCAACTCGTGTAAACGCAGGGAAGGGACATTCATGGCAGACATGATCGAGATCAAGCATCTCAACAAGTACTTTGGCGACCTGCATGTGCTCAAAGATATCAACCTCACCGTCAAGCGCGGCGAGAAGCTCGTAATGATCGGGCCTTCCGGTTCGGGTAAGTCGACGCTCATCCGTTGCGTCGATTATCTGGAGGAGCCCACGTCGGGCGAGGTCGTCATCGACGGTACGCCGCTCACCAAAAAGAACCACCTGGAGATGGCTCGCAAGTATAGCTCCATGGTGTTTCAGCAGTTCAACCTGTATCCCAACATGACGGTGCTGGGCAACCTGACGCTCGCGCCCATCAAGCTACAAAAGAAGAGCAAGGAGGAGGCGACCGAGATCGCTATCGCCGCGCTCAAGCGTGTCGGCATGGCGCATAAGGCCGGCGAGTATCCGCAGAATCTCTCGGGCGGTCAGCAGCAGCGCATCGCCATCGCCCGTGCCCTGTGCACCAAGCAGCCCATCATCCTGTTTGACGAGCCGACCTCGGCACTCGACCCCGAGATGGTCCAGGAAGTTCTGGACGTCATGATCGAGCTCGCGCAGGAGGACATCACCATGATCTGCGTGACGCATGAGATGGGCTTTGCGCGCCAGGTGGCCGACCGCGTCATCTTTATGGAGGACGGCCGCATTCTGGAGGAGGGCACGCCCGAGCACTTCTTCGATAACCCCGAGAACCCGCGCTGTCGCGAGTTCCTGTCCAAGATTCTGCACTAGGCGCGGTGATGGACATGACGGATATGACGAGGGAGGCCGTGTCGCGCCGTCACTTTTTGCAGCTGGCTGGCGCCAGCATGCTTGCGCTGACGGCGACCGCGCTTACCGGTTGCGGCAACTCCACCAGCGGCGAGGGCTCCGACAAGGGGTCCAAGCTTGCGGCCATCAAATCGCGTGGCCATCTGAATGCCGGCGTTAAGAAGGACGTTCCCGGCTACGGCTATTACGACACCGCCAAGGGCCGCTTTGAGGGCATGGAAGTCGATTTGTGCTACCAGATCGCTGCTGCCGTCTTTGGCGTGAGCTACAAGGAGGCCCGCGCCCAGGAGCTTGTCGAGTTTACTGACGTAACGCCCAAGACGCGCGGCCCGCTGATCGATAACGGCCAACTTGACGTGGTCGCGGCGACCTACACCATCACCGACGAGCGCAAGAAGAGCTGGGATTTCTCGACGCCGTACCGCACCGACTACGTGGGACTCATGGTCAAGAAGCGTTCGGGCTTTACCTCGATTGAGGACCTGGACGGCAAGGTCATTGGCGTAAGCCAGGGTGCCACCACGCAGGGCCTGATCGAGCAGATGATCAAGGACAACGGCTTTAGCTGCAAGCCCGAGTTTAGGGCCTTTAGCGGCTACCCCATCATCAAGAGTTCGCTCGACGCCGGCAATATCGACGTCTTTGCCATGGACCGCTCCACGCTGGCCGGCTATATGAACGAGACCGTTGAGCTGCTGCAGCCCGAGGTCAAGTTTGGCGAGCAGGGCTACGGCGTGGCGACCAAGAAGGGCTGCGACCTTTCGGCCGTGGTCGATCGGGTGATTTGCAACCGCCTAGCCGACGGCTGGCTCGACCAAGAGGTCAAGACCTGGGGTCTTGTATAGGCGCATCGTCCAAGGAAGGAATCAAATGCTCGAAGGATTATTTGACGCCGACCGTTGGTCGACGACATTTCAAAACATGGGGCCCTTCTGGGAGGGCTTTGGCGTGACACTGCAGGTGGTCGTTGCCGGCCTGCTGTTGTCGCTGGTGCTGGGCACGCTGCTGGGCGTGTTCTCTACCACTCGCTCGCGCGTGCTGCGCGCCATAAGCCGCGTGTACGTGGAGTTTTACCAGAACACCCCGTTGCCCGTGCAGGTGCTCTTTATGTACATGGCCGGTCCGCAGTTTTTGCAGGCCATAACCGGTGCCGACCAGCCGGTGCGCATCGCGCCGTTCGTGCTGGGCTTCTTGGGTGTGGGTCTGTATCACGCGGCCTACATCTCGGAGGTCATCCGCACTGGTATCGAGGCGGTTCCGCGCGGTCAGATGGAGGCGGCCCAGAGCCAGGGCTTCACCCGTGCGCAGGCATACTGGTACATCGTGCTGCCCCAGACGTTCAAGATCATTCTGCCGCCGCTGTGTAACCAGGCGCTCAACCTGGTCAAGAACACGTCGGTGCTGGCACTTGTGGCCGGCGGCGACCTTATGTACCGTTCCGACAACTTTGTGAGTCTGTACGGTTACCTGCAGGGATACATCGTCTGCTGCCTTATGTACTTCATCATCTGCTTTCCGCTCGCCATGCTGGTGCAGTGGCTCGAGCGCCGCTCCAAGGAGCGCCCGCGCGGCGTGAGCCTGGCCGAGCTGGGGCTCGACAACGTAGAGGAGGCCTAGCGCATGGAAATCTTCAACGCGTCCAACCTGCTCTACATTTGGGGCGGCTTTGTTAAGACGATCGAGATCTCGGCGCTGTCGATCTTTTTCTCGCTCATCTTTGGCACGGTGCTGGCGCTTGTTAAAAGCTATGCGCCCCGCCCGTTCCGTATTTTGGTGAGTGCCTATATCGAGCTGTTCCGTTGCACGCCGAACCTGCTGTGGATCCTTTTTATCTACTTTACGGTGCAGGGTTTGGACATTGTGATTTCGACCATCGCCTTTACGCTGTTTACCAGCGCTGTTATGGCTGAGATTGTGCGCGGCGGCCTCAACTCGATTCCGCGCGGCCAGTTTGAGGCAGCGCAGAGCCAGGGCTTTGGCTTCTTTGCCACCATGCGCTACATCATTCTGCCGCAGACGTTTAAGACGATCATTCCGGCGCTGTTTAGCCAGTGCACGACCGTCATCAAGGACAGCTCGTATCTTTCGGGCATTAACGTGGCCGAGCTCATGTACACGGCAAACGTCGTGATGGCCCACGCGATCGACCTGTCGCAGGTGCTTATGCTCTACGGCCTGGTGTTTGCGATGTACTTTGTACTCAACTTTGGTATCTCGCTGCTGGTCCGCGCATATCAGAGGCGAATGGTGGCAGCGTAGAATGTGGCAAAGGGACAGCCCCTTTGTCACATAGAGAAAGGAATCGCGATGAGCGATCTGGAGAATAAGAAGAATCCTGTGGTCATTACCATCGCGCGCGACTTTGGCGCCGAGGGCCACGAGATTGGCCGCATGCTTGCCGACGAGTTGGGGATTCCGCTGTACGATAACGAGCTGCTGGTACGTGCGTCGCTGCGCGCGGGCGAGTCGCTCGATAAGATGGCCGCCTATGATGAGCGTCTGGCCGTGGAGAACATGGCGTTTCTGCCCGACCGCTACGATGCGCGTTCGTACTCGGATAAGTTGTTCCAAAAGATGAGCCAGGTGATTTTGGATCTGGGCGAGACCGAGAGCTGCATTATCGAAGGTCGTCTGTCCGATTACCTGTTGCGTAACAACCCCAACCACATTGCCGTGTTGGTGACCGCTCCCTTTGAGGACCGCGTCGAGATCGTGCGCAAAAAGCGCGGCCTCAACAAAAAGAAGGGCGCCAAGTTGGTTAAACAGCAGCAGAAGGCGCGCGAGGCGTTCTATAAGCGCTACAGTGCCGGTAAGTGGAAGATGACGAGCGGCAAGGACATCGTCGTCAACCGCGCCAAGCTGGGCCGCGAGGGTTGTAAAGACGTTATCGCCGCTGCCTACCGCTACAAGGTGGCACAGCTCGAAGGCTAGCTGACCAAAACCACCACAAAGGTGCCTGTCCCCATCGTGGTGGTCGGGCGATCGGCATAGAAAAAGTCCCCGCCGGGCGTGTGCTCGACGGGGACTTTGCCGTTTGATGGCTAGCGTTGAGGGTGATTACTCGCCCAGCAGGCTCTTGGTGATGGAAGCGGCGGCCTTCTTGCCGGCGCCCATCGCCAGAATGACCGTAGCGGCACCGGTGACGATGTCGCCGCCGGCCCAGATGCGGGGATCGGTGGTCTGGCCGGTCTCCTCGTCGGCGATGATGTAGCCCCACTTGTTGAGCTCCATCTTGCCGCCGATCTTCTTTGCGAAGGGGTTGGCGTTGGTACCGATAGCCGAGATTGCGACGTCGCAGGGAATCTCCTCGATGGCGCCCTCGATGGGCACCGGGCGACGACGGCCGGACTCGTCGGGCTCGCCGAGCTCCATCTTCTGGACCTTGACGGCGCACACGGAGCCGTCCTCGCCAGCGACAAACTCGAGCGGGGAGACGAGCGGCAGAACCTCGACGCCCTCGGCCTTGGCATGGTGCAGCTCGGCGCGACGGCAGGGCATCTCGTCCTCGGTACGACGATAGGCGATGATGGCGTGCTCGGCGCCCAGGCGCTTGGCGGTACGGACGGCGTCCATAGCCACGTTGCCGCCACCAAAGACGACGACGTTCTTGCCGTGCTTGGTGGGGGTGTCGTACTCGGGGAACTTGTTGGCCTTCATCAGGTTCACGCGGGTGAGGTACTCGTTCGCGAAGAAGACGTTGGGCAGGTTCTCGCCGGGGACGTTGAGGAACTTGGGCAGGCCAGCGCCGGTCGCCACGTAGATGGCGTCGAAGCCCTGCTCGAACAGCTCCTCGGCCGTGGCCATGTTGCCCACGACGGAGTTGTACTCAAACTTGACGCCCATGCCCTCCAGGCCGTCGATCTCGCGCTTGACGACTGCCTTGGGCAGACGGAACTCGGGGATGCCGTAGACCAGCACGCCGCCGCCGGTGAAGAAGGCCTCAAAGACGGTGACGTCAAAGCCGTTGCGGGCGAGCTCGCCGGCGCAGGTGATGCCGGACGGGCCAGAGCCGACGACGGCGACCTTCTTGCCGTTCTTGGGGGCCATCTTGGGCGTGGAGGCGAGCTCGGGGCGGTCACCCAGGAAGCGCTCGAGCTGGCCGATGGCCACGGGCTCGGATTTCTTACCACGGATGCACTTGCCCTCGCACTGGTTCTCCTGCGGGCAGACACGGCCGCAGATGGCGGGAAGCATGGAGTCCTCGCGGATGGTATCGAGAGCGCCGCCGAAGTCCTTCTCGCGGATCTGCTCGATAAAGCGGGGGATGTTGATGTTGACGGGGCAGCCCTCAACACAGAACGGCTTCTTGCAGTTGAGGCAGCGCTCGGCCTCGGCCAGCGCCATCTCCTCGGTGAAGCCCTTGTCGACGGGGCGGAAGTCGCAGGCGCGCTCGGCAGCCGGCTCCTCGTTATCGGGGGTACGGGGCGACTTCATATCGGCAACGAAACGACCGTTAACTAGTGGCATGCGCAGCTCTTTTCCTCATAGGCCTTGAGGGACTCGCCCTCTTCGGAACGGTAAGCGGCCTGGCGGGCACGAAGGTCATCCCAGTCGACCAGGGTGGCATCGAAGTCGGGGCCGTCGACGCAAGCGAACTTGGTCACGCCGCCCACCTCGACGCGGCAGCAGCCGCACATACCGGTGCCGTCAACCATGATGGGGTTGAGCGACGCGGTGATGGGGGTGTCGTACTTCTGGGCGGTGAGGGTCGAGAACTTCATCATCGGAACGGGGCCGACGCAGAAGACCTGGCTCACGGCCTTGTCCTGCAGCAGGCGCTCCAGCGGAGCGGTTACAACGCCCTGCTCGCCGTAGGAACCGTCGTCGGTAGTGATGTGGATGTGGTCCTCGTCGAGGAGCTCGCGGAACTGGTCCTCCATGAGCAGGAGGTCCTTGGTGCGGGCGCCCATGATGGCGTGCACCTCGTGGCCGGTCTCGACCAGGTGCTTGGCGACCGGGAAGGCAATTGCCAGGCCAACGCCGCCGCCAATGACGGCGCAGGGGCCCTCGGCCATCTCGGTGGGAACGCCCAGCGGGCCCACGACGTCGCGCAGCGACTCGCCGGCCTCGTAGGTGGAAAGCATTTCGGTGGTCTTGCCGATCACCATGAAGATGAACTCGACCCAGCCCTCGTCACCGTTCCAGCCGGCCAGGGTAAACGGGACACGCTCGCCCGTCTCGTTGGCGCGAACCATGAGGAACTGTCCAGCGTGCGCATGCTTGGCGATTGCAGGCGCCTCGATGCGGAACTTGAACACCTTCTCCGAGAACTGCGTCTTCTCCAGGATCTTATACATAGAACCCCTCTCTTGTTAGGGCCGCCGAACCGTGCCTCCACGGAAATGGACGGTAGCCCGAATAAAACCGTACGCGCACAGGCGTTGTGCAGACATACGGTGTAAATTATACCCTCATGGACATGTCACTTACGTGTGTCTTCGGCGGTTGGGAGCAGGGTTTATCCACTTTGGCCTTCCAAAGGGGGAGAGGTTTATTTTGGTCGGTTTTATCAGGTAAAACGGCAAATGGGGCCGGCCTCGCACATCGGTGAGACCGGCCCCCATTGGAGCGCTGCATATGTATGGCGGCACAGGGTTTATTGCGGTGCGGCCGCTGCGGTGTTTCCGTATACAGAACCTGCCAAAATAAACCTGTCCCTAAATAGTAGGTTCTAGTGCTTGCCGTTGGCGGAAGCGGCGCCGTTTACGTGATCGCGGGCGTAGATTACGCCGTGGACGATGGCCAGACCGGCGGCATCTGCGGCGCGGGCGCAGGTGTCCTGGAAATCCTCGGCCTCGCGGGCGCGCAGCTGCTTAAGAACGTAGTCGGCGACGGTCATCTTGCCGGGAGGGTTGCCGATGCCGGTGCGGATGCGGCTGAAGTCGCGGCTGCCCATCTTGTCGATGATGGAGCGCAGGCCGTTGTGACCGGCATGGCCTCCGCCCACCTTGACGCGTACGTCACCGGCGGGAATGTCGAGCTCGTCGTGGATGACGAGCAGCTCCTCGGTCTTGATCTTGTACTCGCGGCAGAGCTTGGAGATGGGCCCGCCCGAGGTGTTCATGTACGACTGCGGCTTGACCAGCACAATCTGGCGCTTACCGCCCTCTTCCTCGGGATCGTTGATGTTGATGAGCGCGACCTCGGCGCCGGCTTGGTTTTTCCAGTACGTGACGCCGGCCTGACGGGCCAGCTCGTCGATCGCCTTAAAGCCGGCGTTGTGGCGGGTCTCGGCATATTCATCGCCAGGGTTGCCAAGTCCGGCAACCATGCGAATCTTAAGCGGCTGTGCAGCTGCCATATTTGTCCCTTCGTTACACATAAAAGTTTAATCAACGACAAAGGCTACCACGCCCGCCGAAGGCGAGACTTCGTTTCAGCGAAATCCCACCAGACAAAAGCGCGGCCGCGGCAGAGCGAGCCGTCGGAACAGAAGAAACCCCCGCGCGACCTTTGCGAAACAAGGGGGAGCGCGGGGGTTTCTTCTGTTCCGACGGCGATGCGCCGGGTTGCAAGGACGATGCGACTACAGCGCGAAGTCGCCGCCGACGAGCGTGGAGACAGGCTCCTCGTGGTAAACGGCGGAGATGGCCTGAGCGAACTCCTCGGCGACCGAGATGGTCTTGATCTTGCCGCCGACCTCGACGGGAATGGCGTCAGTGACGAGGCACTCGACGATGGGGGCGTCGTTCAGACGCTCGATGGCAGGGCCAGAGAAGATGCCGTGGGTGGCGCAGACGTAGATGTCGCCAGCGCCCATGGCCTTGAGCTCCTTGACGTTGGCGCACAGGGTGCCAGCGGTGTCGATCATGTCGTCATTGATGACGCAGGTCTTGCCCTTGATGTCACCGATGATGCCCATGACCTCGGCGGCGTTGTGGCGCGGACGGCCCTTGTGGGCGATGGCGAGGCTGCAGCCGAGCATGTCAGAGAGCTTCTTGGCGGCCTTGGCACGACCCACGTCGGGGGAGACGACAACCAAGTTGTCGGTGTCGAAGTGCATGTCGTTGTAGTACTGGCCAAACAGCGGCAGCGCGGACAGGTGGTTAACCGGGATATCGAAGAAGCCCTGGATCTGGCCCTGGTGCAGGTCGAGGGTGATGATGCGGTTGACGCCGGCGCGCTCGAGCAGGTTGGCGACGAGGCGGGCGGTGATGGGCTCGCGCGGGCCGGCCTTGCGGTCCTGGCGGGCATAGCCGTAGTGGGTGATGACGGCGGTGATGGAGCGGGCGGATGCGCGCTTGGCAGCGTCGGTGGCGATGAGCAGCTCCATGAGCATGTCGTTGACGTTGCCGCCGGCCACGGACTGAATCAGGAAGACGTCGGCGCCGCGGACGGTCTCGTCGTAGCGGGCGTAAATCTCACCATTGGCGAACTGCTTTAGCGTAAGGCCCGAAAGCTCGACCCCAAGGTACTCAGCGATCTTCTGAGCGAGGGGACGGTTGGAGGAACCGGAATACACGCGGATGGACTTGCGCATATTCTCCGACTTCTCGGGATCATTAATCGGCATTACCCTTCTCCTTTATATATCGAATGCCATATAGATGCCTTTTTGCATTGTAACCGCGCGACGGGGTTTATCGAGTCTTGATAACGTCTTTACCGTCAACGGACACGAACCGACCACTCATCCGGCCGCGCAGGTCAGCATAGAAAAAGGAGCCGTCCCCACGGAAGCGGCTCCTTAGATGCTTGGTAAAACGTTATACCTCGTCGTCCTCGTGCAGGCGGCGGCGATAATCGGCGGCCCAGCCCTCAATATTTACCTGACGGGCGCGGCCCAGACCGAGTGCGTCTGCCGGGACCGGCTCAGTGATGACGGAGCCGGCGGCCACGAGCGCGCCGTCGCCAATCTGGGCGGGCGCGACCATCATGGTATCGGAACCGATGAAGGCATCCTTGCCGATGACGGTTTTGTGCTTGTGTACGCCGTCGTAGTTGCAGGTGATGGAGCCGGCGCCCACGTTGACGCCGGAGCCCATGGTCGTGTCGCCGATGTAGGACAGGTGCGGCACCTTGGAGCCCTCGCCGATCGTGGACTTCTTGATCTCCACGTGCGTGCCGGCCTTGGAGCCGTCGAGCATGTGGGTACCCGGGCGCAGGTAGGCGCGCGGGCCGCAGTCGACGCCGTTCTCGATGACGGCCTCGATGGCGATGGTCTCATCGATGATGCAGCCGCTGCCGACGGTGGTGTCGGTGAGACGGCTGTTGGGGCCGAGCTGGCACTCCTCGCCCACGGTGACGTGGCCGATCAGGTGCGTCTGCGGCCACACGACGGTGTCGCGGCCGATGGTGGCGTCGGGGCCGATCCAGGCCTGCGTGGGGTCGATGAAGGTAACGCCCTCGGCCATCCAGTGCTCGTTGATGCGGTCGCGCGCGATGGCGGTGAGCTGCGCGAGCTGGATGCGGCTGTTGACGCCCAGGCCGTCGCGGTAGTCATCGCAGTGGAAGATGGAGACTGCCTGGCCGTGGCCCTTGAGGATCTCGAGCATGTCGGGCAGATAGTACTCGGACTGCGCGTTGTCGTTGCCGATCTCGTCAATGTGCGCGGCGAGCTGCGCGCCGTCGAAGGCGTAGCAGCCGGCGTTGCACTCGAGCAGCGTGGCGGCCTGCTCGGGTGTGCAGTCCTTCTGCTCGATGATGCGTTCGATCTGGCCGTCGGCACCCAGCTTGATGCGGCCGTAGCCGAAGGGGTCGGGCGGGGTCATGGTCATGACGGTGCAGGCGAGCTCGCCGGTGGCGACGGTCTGCGCGAACTTGGCGACGGTGTCGGCGGTGATGAGCGGCAGGTCGCCGTTGAGCACGACGACGGGGCCTTGCGTGATGCCGCAGGCCTCGAGCGCGACCTTCACGGCGTGACCGGTGCCCAGGCGCTCGGTCTGCTCAACGCACTCGACCTTGGTGGCGCTGTTGGCATAGGCGCCGTCGATGAGGGCGCGCATCTCGTCGGCGTGGCTGCCGATGACGACCACGACGCGGCTGCAGCCGGCCTTGATGGTGGCGTCGACGATCCACTGGACCATGGGCTTGCCCAGGATCTTGTGCGAAACCTTGCAGTGGTTCGACTTCATGCGGGTGCCCTCGCCGGCAGCGAGGATAATTGCGGTTGCGTCCATGTGATCTCCTGTTACGTTATAGAGACGTGTGTTTGGAAACGATACACGGCGCAATATGATACCGCAGGCATATGTTGAGCGCGTAGCGATTGGCTCATGGCGGCCGATGTCGGTGCCGCCGGCGTGGCGTTTGCGCTGCTTGCGTGCGGCGTTGGCGGTGCTGCGGAGCTGTCGTTTGAGCGAGGGGACGGGGGTGCCCGTGGACAACATACAAGAGGAGTTTGGCGGCGAGCCCGTCGCGGCATTCTCGATGTCGCATCCGGCTGTGCCGGCCCTCTACATGGTGCTGACGCTGGGGCTCACCATGTTCTCGATGCAGCCGGTGCTGATTGCGCTGTCACTTGCGGGCGGGCTGGCGTATGGATTTGCGACGCGCGGGGCTGCCCGCACGCTGGGCGCACTCCGCTGGCAGCTGCCGGTGATTTTGATTATCGCGCTGGTCAATCCGCTGTTTAGCGCCTCGGGCTCGACGGAGCTGTTCCGTATTGGCATGCGCGCGGTGTATCTGGAAAGCATGGTATACGGCCTGTGCATGGGCGGGCTGTTTGTGGCGAGCGTGCTGTGGTTTGAGGCCGCGGCGTCGATGCTCGAATACGACAAGGTGCTCGCGCTGCTGGGCAATGCCGCACCGGTGATTGCGCTCATGATCTCGATGTGCATGAGGCTTATCCCGCAGTTTTTACGCCGCGGTCGTACGGTGCTGGCGGTGCAGGATGCGATTGATGTGCCGGGCCGCGCGCCCACCGATCCCGTGCGATCGCGCCTGCGGGCGTCGAGCGTGTTGATGGGCTGGGGCATGGAAGATTCGCTGGAGCGCGCGGACGCCATGCGCTCCCGTGGGTGGGGCGCCGCGACGCGTCGAACGACGTATGCGCGGTATCGGCTGGGGCGCGGCGATGTTGCCGCGCTGGTTGGACTTGCGCTGTTTGGCATGGCCACGACGGCAGTGGCGTGGACTGCGACGATGCAGTATTCGTTTTACCCGCAACTATCGGTGCCGGCGCCGTGGCTGGGCTATGTCGTGTACGCTGCCTGGATGATGCTGCCTTGCGCGTCGCACGCGATTGATGAGAAGAGGTTTGGCTGATGGCTCGGTTGGATAGGAGCTCGGCGGCGGGTGTGGCATATGGCTCGGCCGCGCCGGCGATTGAGGTGCGAGGCCTTAGTTTTGCCTATCCCGGGGCCGAGGCACCGGTGCTCGAGGGGCTTGATTGGCGTGTTTCCCAAGGTGCGTTTGCACTGCTTGTTGGCGGTACCGGTTCGGGCAAGTCGACGCTGCTGTCGCTGCTCAAGCCCGAGATCGCGCCGGCGGGTACGCGCTCCGGCGAGCTGCGCGTGCTGGGCGAGCCCGTCGCCGACATGGATGTGCGGGCATCGGCGGAGCGCGTGGGCTATGTGTTCCAGGATCCCGAGAACCAGATCGTGTGCGAAACCGTGTGGCACGAGATGGCGTTTGGCCTGGAAAACTTGGGGCTAGCACGTGATGAGATGCGCCGTCGCGTAGCTGAGACCAGCTATTTCTTTGGGCTGGAAGATTGGCTTCACCGCGATACTGACACGCTTTCGGGTGGTCGCAAACAGCTGCTGTCGCTTGCCGCCGTTCTGGCGTTGCGCCCGCGCGTGCTGCTGCTCGACGAGCCCACGTCTCAGCTCGATCCCGTTGCCGAGAAGAATTTTCTGCACGCGCTGTTTCGTGTGAATCGCGAGCTGGGCTGCACGGTTGTTGTGGCGACGCATCAGCCGCGGCCGATGCTCGAGTATGCGACGTGTACGTACCGGATTGAGGGCGGTCGCGTGCGCGAGGTGGCGGATATGTCTTCTTTGGGACGCCGAGAATCGCTGTTTTCCGATGACATGTTGGGGTGGGGTGCCATCCGATGTGCAAAAAACGGAGTATTCAGCAGGCGTGAGGACAATTTGGGTTCTCTGGAGCCGCCCGGGGACGTATCGAGCGCGAAAAAAAGTTCGGAATTGGACAAATCGTCCGAATTTGTGGCGCAAACGTCGCTCGAGAACGGCTCGGAAGCCTTCTCGCGCACGGATGGAAGCAGAATACTCCAAAAAATGCACGGCGGGTCGGCTACCACCCTGTCGGAAGGCTGGTTTCGCTACGATCGAGCGTCCGGCTGGGTGTTGCGTGGGCTCGATGCGTCGTTTTCGGCCGGTGCGGTGCATGCGGTTGTTGGCGGTAACGGCTGCGGCAAGTCGACGATGCTCTCGGTGCTGGCGAAGACCGCCAAGCTGCAGCGCGGCCGCATGGTGCGCGGAGCGGCCTCGGCGGCGCTGCTGCCTCAGAATCCCAAAGCATTGCTGGTTGCCGAGACGGTTCGCGATGAGCTGATGGAATGGGCCTCGACCTGCGGATATGACGAGAACTTGGCGCGGGAGCGTGCGGCGAGCTTGGGGTTGTCGGGTCTGGATGGACGCCATCCGTACGATCTTTCGGGCGGGCAGCGTCAACTGCTTGCATTGGCAAAACTGCTGCTAATCGGCCCCGAACTGCTATTGCTCGATGAGCCCACCAAGGGTCTAGACCTGTTCAGCCGCCGCATCATCGCCCGCGCCCTGCGTGACCATGCGAAGGCTGGCGGCACCGTCATCATGGCTACGCACGATTTGGACTTTGCCGAGCAGGTAGCCGACGACGTCGTCATGATGTTTGACGGCGAGATTGCCTGCATGGAGCCGCCGGCCGACTTCTTTGCCGATAACGTGTTTTATAGGGCGTGATGGGATGACGGATTATCGCGTCGCGCGCTTGCTTGCAAAACTGGAGGTCCCGCTGTTGTTGGCGGTGCCGGCGGTGATGGCTGCCGCGTTGCTGTCGGGTGTTGAGCAGGCAGCATTGGCCATGCTGGTTGTGGTGGCGCTGGTGCTCGCGCTGTTCTTTGCGGGTTACGAGGCATCTCGTCCGGGTTTGCGCCAGATTATGCCCACGCTGGTTCTGGCAGCATTGGCCGCGGCGGGGCGCATCTTGTTTGGCCCCATTCCCGACTTTAAACCCGTGAGTGCCATCGCCATTATCGCGGGGGCGACGCTTGGTCGCCGCAATGGTTTTATGGTCGGTGCGTTGGCGGCGCTGACCAGCAATTTCTTTTTTGGGCAGGGCATGTGGACGCCGTGGCAGATGTATGCCTGGGGGCTCGTGGGATACGTTGGCGGTGCGCTGGCGCATGCCGGCGCTTTTGATCGCGCCGATGGCACCGTGCGTATGCCGGCGCTGCTGACCTACGGCTTTGCTTCGGGTTTGCTGTACGGCGTTGTGATCAACGCCTACGACATTATCGGTTTTGTTCAACCGCTCACGTGGGCGGGTGCCATGGCACGTCTTGCCACGGCAGTGCCGTTCGATATCACACACGGCCTCGCGACCTGCGTGTTCTTGGCTGCCTTGTACAAGCCTTGGTGCCGTCGCATTAACCGTGTCGTCGTGAAATACGGGCTGTAAGGCATTTCGCGTTCCCTCACGAACTTGCGGTGGAATGGTTCTCGTTTTTGGCTATTTGCTGCCCAAACAGGAACTATTCCACCGCACCTTATAGGGGGAGAGGGGTCACATGATCTGTTTTCCTCTGTCCCCTAGAGGAATTACTTGGGGCTAGAGCTCTAGCGTGAGGGTGACGGGGCAGTGGTCGCTGCCAAAGATGTCGCCGCGGATGCCGGTGTCGCGAACGTTGGCGGCGATCGAATCGCTTACCAGAAAGTAATCGATGCGCCAGCCGGCGTTGTTCTTGCGGGCATTAAAGCGATAGCTCCACCAGCTGTAGACGCCCTCGACGTCGGGGTTTGCCGCGCGCCAGGTATCGGTAAAGCCGGCGTTGAGCAGCTCGGTAAACTTACCGCGTTCTTCGTCCGAAAAGCCGGCGTTGCCGCGGTTGGACTTGGGGTTCTTAAGGTCGATCTCCTCGTGCGCCACGTTAAAGTCGCCGCAGGTCACGACGGGTTTGCCACTCTCGCGCTCAAGCGCGCTCAAAAAGCCGCGATAGGCATCATCCCAGGCCATGCGCACGTCGATGCGGGCGAGTTCGTTTTGCGCGTTGGGAGTGTAGACATCCACAAACCAGAACTTGTCGAACTCCAACGCGCAGACGCGGCCCTCGGTCGCGGCTTGGGCGACGAGTTCGGCCGCCTCGCCCTCGCCGGCGTAGGGTAACAGCGCGTCAGCGTGCAGCACGCGCAGCGGTTCCTGGCGGCTAAAGACCGCAGTGCCCGAATAGCCTTTACGCTCGGCGTAGCTCCAGGTTTGGCGATAGCCGGGCAGGTCAATATCAACCTGGCCTTCTTGCAGCTTGGTCTCTTGCAACGCCAGGATATCGACGTCGAGTTCTTGCGCGATCTGGATAAAGCTCGGGTCCTTTTTGAGCACGGCGCGCAGGCCGTTAACGTTCCACGAGGCAAAGGTGTAAGTCTGAGGCATGGTGTCCTTTCGACGGGGTTGGCAGGCTTAAGATTAACGCAACAAGAGCGGGGCGGAGTCCGCGAGTGATAGTGCGAACGCCGCCGTCCCGGAGACACGGACGGAGGACATATATGACGCAGGAAATATCAAACCCCAAACAGGCGTCCGCCGCGCTGGCGGAGCTGTTCGAAACCCATAGTCACGTGGTCTTCTTTGGCGGCGCGGGTGTTTCCACGGCGAGTGGCATCCCCGATTTCCGCAGCGTGGACGGCCTGTATCACCAGCAGTTTGCCTATCCGCCCGAGACCATGCTCTCGCACAGCTTTTACGAGGCGCATCCTGCGGAGTTCTTCGACTTTTACCGCACCAAGATGATCGCGCTTAACGCTAAGCCCAACCGCTGCCACATCAAGCTGGCCGAGCTGGAGCGCGCCGGCAAGCTTGATGCCGTGGTGACGCAAAATATCGACGGCCTGCATCAGATGGCCGGCTCGCAACGCGTGTTCGAGCTGCACGGATCGGTCCATCGCAACATTTGCCAGTCGTGCGGCGCGGTCTATAGCGCCGAGTGGATTTGCTCGCGCGAGCACGAGGACGCCGCGGGTGCGCCTGTGTGTCCTGCGTGCGGCGGGCGCATCAAGCCCGATGTAGTGCTCTACGAGGAGCCGCTCGACGAGCACGTGCTGACCGGTGCCGTTGCCGCCATCGCCGCGGCCGATGCCCTCATTGTGGGCGGGACCTCGCTCGTGGTGTATCCGGCGGCAGGCCTTACGCGTTACTTTACCGGCGATACGCTGGCCATGTGCAACCTTGCTCCCACCGATCAGGATGCAAATGCCGACCTGCTGATTTCTTGCGACATCGCGGCCGCGTTTGCGTTCTAGCCCGCGCGCGCGGATACAATAGAAAGACTGAGTGCAAAGCGACCCCGCCGCCAGCTCCCCAAGCTCGGCGGCGTGGGCATTTTAGGAGGATGTTCATGGCGAACGACAGCAAGACATGGCGGTGCGGAAAGTATGAGCTCAGCTTTGACCGTCCGCGCATCATGGGCGTCCTCAACGTGACGCCCGATTCGTTTAGCGATGGCGGGGAGCACTTCGACCCGGATGCCGCCATCGAGTACGGCCTGACGATGCTCGACGCCGGCGCCGACATCATCGACGTGGGCGGCGAGTCCACGCGCCCCGGTTTTACCCCGGTCAACCCCGACGAGGAGGCTCGCCGCGTGCTGCCCGTGGTGCGCGCGCTGGCCAAGGAGGGCGCCATCGTCTCGATCGACACGCGTCATGTGGCGGTTGCCAAGGCGGCCGTGCGCTGCGGCGCCTCGATCGTCAACGACGTGACCGGCTTCACCGATCCCAAGATGGTCGAGTTTGTTAAGACGAGCACCTGCGGCGTCATCGTGATGCATGCCGGCGAGGTCGCCGCGCCCACCCGCACGCACGCAACGGTGCAGCTCGATACCTCGGCAGCGGCGTTTGTTGCCGAGAAGGCGCGCGAGGCGGCTGCCGAGGCCGCGCGTGAGGCCGAGAAGCCGGCTCGCCGCCGTCGCGGCAAGTTGCTGGGCGAGCCTAAGCCGGAGGCCAAGCTTCCGGGCGGCGTGGTGCAGCCCTCGTTGCCGTTTGGCGAACCGGAGCCCACGTCCGAGCCTGCAAGCGAGCAGGAGACGCCGGCCGCCGAGCAGGTTGCTGCCGCCGAGACCGTCGCGCCCGCGCCCGAGGCCGCGCCCGCAGCCACCGAGGTCGCATCGGAGTCCAATGACCACCTGGCAGCCATGATGCGCCGCAGCGCCCGCCGCGAGGAAGCCTACGTGCCCACCTCGCAGCTCCGCCGCTTCACCCTGCCCGATTCGGCGCCCATCATGCGCCGCGTCATGGGCTTTCTGTCCGACCAGGCCCGCACGCTCATCCATGCCGGCGTGTCGCGCGACCGCATCTGCATCGATCCTGGCCCGGGCTTTGGTAAGTCGGCTAACGAGGACATCGTCATCCAGCGCGAGACTGCCAAGATGGCGTCACTGGGCTATCCGCTCATGTGCGCCGTGTCGCGCAAGCGCTTTGTGGGCGCCGTCTCGGGCGTGACCGAGGCCGCCGCGCGCGATGCCGCTACGTTTGGCGTGTGCCTGGGCGCCATCCAGGCCGGTGCCAACATCGTGCGCGTGCACGACGCCGCGGGTTTTGCGCAGTTCCTGAACGGCTACTGGGCGGTTGCCAAGCCACAGCCGCGCCGCGCGTTTGTGGCCGTGGGCTCCAACCTGGGGCATCGTTGCGACAACATCCGCGCCGCGCGCGACATGATCGCCGAGATTCCACTCACCTGCGTGTCCAACTCCTCCAAGATCTACGAGAGCGAGCCGGCCTACGAGACGCGCCAGGACGCGTTTGCCAACGCCGTCATCGAGATCAAGACCGAGCTGGCGCCGTTGGTGCTGCTTGACGAGCTCATGAAGATTGAGGCCGAGCTGGGGCGCGACCGCTCCAAGAAGGCCAAGGCCAACGGCCCGCGCACCATCGACCTGGACCTGCTGTGGATGGACGGCGAGACCCACGGCGGCAAAAAGCTGCGCCTGCCGCATCCGCTGATCGGCGAACGCGATTTTGTGCTGGTGCCGCTCGAGGACCTGATGCACGACCCGGCGCGGTTCTTCCGCTACAACGGCGTCGAGGTCAAGGAGCCCGAGGACCGCGTGGGCCATATCGTGGGCGAATTGGGGCGTATGTAGATGATCGAGATGAATGCTGTTGTCGCTGGCACCGAGCTCGACGCGGCGCGCGACGCGGGCCGCGAGGGCATGTCCGCGGGCTGGTGCGCGTGGAGCGCGGGCGATGCATCGCTGATGTTTTCGCTGGTCGTGCGCCCCGATGTGAACATGCATGCCTTCCACGGCCTGCCGTTTGTGGCCGCGATGGGCATGATGGACGCGCTCGTGGGCACGGATTCGACGCCGGGGTTGGGCCTTGCCGGTAAGGTGGGTATCCAGTGGCCGAGCGATATCGTGTGCGGTGCGCCTGCGTTTGAGACGTCGCTCGCGCGTGTTGCCGTGAACGGCGGTGCCGGTGCTGCGGGCATGTTCGGTGCCGTGACGGTGGATATTGAGCGTTCGGCGCTGAGCGAGCTTGGTGTGGACGTGGCTGACGAAGCGCTGGTCGAGACGCTGGCCGCCGCCGTGCTGGCCCGCGTGGACGCCTGGGCGGTTGTTGCCAACACGCCGCAAGGCGCCGCAGGGCCGCTGGCTCCCGTGCTGGGCGAGTACTTCGACATGGTGCCGCTGCTGGGCCGCCAGGTTGCGGCGGTGTCTCCCAACGGCTTGCCGCTTGCGGTCGGTGTGTTTGCGGGCCTGGACATCTGGGGCCGCGCGACCATCAAGACCGATGCCGGCGAGCAGGAGTTTCCGCCCGAGGCCGTACGAATTCGCGGGCTGTAACGCGAGGCGCCCGCGCTCAAAGATAACGATGACAACGGAAGCTCTCCTCGGCTTGCACCGGGGAGGGCTTTGCGTGACTGCGGGGTGGCACCTCGGACCTATTCCTCAAAACTGAAAAATTTTCGTTTTTGAGGAATAGGACCGATGCATTGCTTAGTCCGCCGCTCGCGCCCGTGCTCGACTTAAGCCCCTGCTCTATCCCAGCTCCTGCATGCGGCGGTAGATTTCGCAGATGCCCTTGATGGTGAGTTGGCCGTCGACCACGTCGAAGGCATCGGTCGAATCGGCGACGATGCTGGCGAGACCGCCCGTGGCGATAACGGTGGCATCCTCGCGGCCCAGCTCGCGCTTCATGCGCGCGACCAGGCCCTCAGCCATGGCGGCGGCGCCCGTTACGGCGCCGACCTTGATGCACTCCTCGGTATCGCGGCCGATGGCGTGCTCGGGCGCCTCGAGCGGCACGCTGGCGAGCTTGGCGGCACGGGCGGCAAGCGCGTCCATGGAGATGCGAATGCCCGGCGCGATCGCTCCGCCAATGTAATAACCGTTCTCATCGATGACGTCGATATTGGTCGCGGTGCCAAAGTCCACCACGATCGCCGGCGCGCCATAGAAGGTCTCGGCAGCGACGGCGTTGGCGATGCGGTCGGCACCAACGGCCTGGGGGCGCGCCGCCCGCAGCTTGGTTACGGCGGCCGTCTGCGGCCCGATGACGATGGCGTCCGCGGCAATGCGGTCGGCCACGGCGTGCCACTCGCGCGAGAGCTGCGGCACCACGCCCGCAAAGGCGATCGCGTCGACCGCATCGAGCGAAAGGCCGTACATCTTAAAGAAACCCATCAGGCGCACATGGATCTCGTCGGCGGTATAGGAGCGGTCGGTGGGCATGCGCCACGACTGCACCAGCTCGTCTCCGTCAAACAGGCCCATGGCCGTCTGCGTGTTTCCCATATCGATAGCGAGCAGCATGTCTACTCCCGGTGTCGGCATAAAAGGACGCGCACCATTGTATACGTGCCGTCGACGGCGCTCGGCTGCGATTCGTTTACGGTGATAGGGGCTGAGGGGTTTAAATATGAAGGAATTATGCTCTACGAGATTTTCCTTGCCGTTTACCGAACTCCCGCGTAATATTCTTTCTTGCGCACATGAAGCGCCCAGACATTGCGGGGTGGAGCAGTCTGGTAGCTCGCCGGGCTCATAACCCGGAGGTCGTAGGTTCAAATCCTGCCCCCGCGACCAAGACTTTTAGCAGCTCAGAGGTATTGTTCCTTTGAGCTGCTTTCTTTTTTGACTTTCAATCTTGGTCGAATTTTGGTCGAAATCAATTAATACGGCATTTTTCGAACAGGATGCCTGCTTGAACCATCTCCACACTGGTTGACGCCGGTTGGCGACGAGTTCAGCAGGATCGTTCGGCGCTCTTCCACACTTTCTGCGCTTTATTTGAGAGTTACCAGACAAGAATGACGAAGTCCCTCTAGCTCTGGCGGGCCTATGCCGTGGGCATGGGTGGGGCCCCACCGGGGGCGGGCCTTATTTGGAAAGAGGCAGTTACAAGACCGTAGATTGCTCTTGGTCGAATTGGCCTGAAATGAGATTCGGGTCGCTACGCCCATTATCTAAAATGGTGACATCTGAGCCGTAGCAAAGGCGCCGCTATATGAATACGGTCTACGATGCTCTTGACCCTATCGTTAACGGGTTGGTATCGAACAATCTGGCGCGATGTTGGGGATGAGCTGCGGCAGTACGACGCTTTTGGCCGACCGGCTGATAAGTGGGCTGATAGGCCCTCTCGTCTCTACGCTATCTGCCACGAGTTTTCGGGAGCGCGCGAGATGCCGATGACGTTCGAGGAGGCCGAGGAGGAGCAGGAGCGCGAGCCTTGGGAAGATGAGCTCATCAGTTTCGTCTTCACGGACAGCGACATAATCGCCGCGGCGTTGACGAACGGCACCTGATAGCGCCTCTCCGCGGATCGAGTGGTTCGTTTTTCAAGGGAAGGCAAACCGCATGACTAAGAAGAGATATATTTTGCTATTCGTGTACCCGTGCGAGCTGAAGGACGTCGACGAACGTCGTGGGCTCCTGCTACGGTCGTTTGATGGCGAGAGGCTCTACAATGGGGCCAGATTATCGGTCGAGAGGGTGACGGATGAAGACCTATAACCTGGACACCATCAAGAAGGTCCCCTTGCGCGAGGTGTGGCCGCATGAGGCCCACGACTTCACCAAGTGGCTGGCCGAGGAGCAGAATCTCGCAACCCTCGGGACGGCGGTCGGAATCGAGCTCGAGCTCATAGAGACGGAGTCCTCGGTCGGATCCTTCAACGTGGACATCTACGCGCAGGAGTCCGGTACGGGCCGCAAGGTGATCATCGAGAACCAGCTCGAGGACACCAACCACGACCACCTCGGCAAGGTGATCACGTATGCCGCCGGCAAGGGCGCCGAGGTCGTCATCTGGGTCGTGGCGCACGCCCGCGACGAGCACCGCCAGGCCATCGAGTGGCTCAACCAGCACACCGACAGCGACTTCGGGTTCTTCCTGGTCGAGGTCGAGCTCTGGAAGATCGGGGGCTCCCTGCCCGCCCCGCGCTTCGGCGTGGTCGAGCAGCCGAACGAGTGGACCAAGACCGTGAAGCTCTCCGAGGGGCTCAGCGAGACCGAAAAGGTCAAGCTGGCGTACTGGACGGCCTACCGCGATGTGGCAGGCGGCCATCCGGAGTTCCTCAAGGAGTTCAGCCCGCAGAAGCCCAGCAAGGACCATTGGTCGATGCTTCGCCTGGGGGTCTCGGCATACCATCTCGCCCTGCTCATCGATACGCACAAGGGCCGCACGGGCATCGAGCTGTACGTGGACGACGACAAGGAGATCGGGCACCGCGCCATCGCCAACAGCGGGATCTTCGAGGAGCGCCTCGGGCTGGCGGCGGTGACCTTCGATGCAAAAAAGCATCGGGGCTGCGCTTCTACAAGGCGGGCCACCCCATCAAGGGCCACCAGGACGCATGGCCGGGGTACATCGAGGAACAGCTCGGATGGGCCATCGAGATGAAAAAAATAATCGCGGAGATCGAGCTCTAAAAAATGCCCCGGCAGTAAAATTGCAGGGGCGTTTTCTATTGACGGGATTCAGCGCCGGCCGTTTCGGTCCGGATGCGCCGCTCGGCCTCTTCGAGGTCCCTGACAATCCTTCCCAGCGCCATGTAGTAATGCGCGAAGACCGGGTCCTCCTTGCCGGACCGGTTCTCGCAGCAAAAGAGCATCGACTCATGAAGGCAGGCGAGCTCGTAGACGATGTCTTCGAGTTCCATATGGCTCCTCTCGAAAAGTGAATAGCGGTTCAGATGGTATCGATGTTGGGCGTGGGCTGCCGGCGTCCGCCGTGAATCGGCCACGGCTCCGCGGCCGGGTGGCACCTCCGCTACGCCGCGTCAAGGGGGCCCATGAGACCCCGCACAAACCTCCGCTCCGCTCCGGTTGGTGGAGGTCGTCATGGACCTCCCTTGACCCGCCTTCGCTCCGGTGCGGCTTTGCAGGGAGCAAAGCCGACGACGACGCACGGCGTCGCCATTCGGCTTTGCCCGCAGGGGCGAGATGTTGAGGGCAGGTTGCCCGGAACGGAGGAAGACATGCAGCAGCTGATGACCGAGGAAATCGCCAAGACGGTGCCGAGGCTCTACGAGCAGGACGGGGCAGAGGACCCCACAGTCTACGCCCACTACTTCTCGTGCGTGAACGGATGGGACTGGTGGCTGCTCGAGTTCGACGGAACGGACGAGGCGTTCGGCCTCGTCGAGGGCTACGACGACGAGCTCGGCTACTTCAGCATCAAGGAGATGGCCGAGCTGAACCGCCAGATGGGGTTTGCCGCCGTCGAGCGCGACGAGCACTTCTCCCCGAAGCCGCTCAGCGCCGTCAGGAGGAGGTAGCCGCATGGTCACGGTCGAGTTCGACTCCATGGGCGAGGCGGTCCGCCTCGCCCTCGTGGCCGATGAGTACGTGGGCGGCGGCCTGGCCGTCCTCCTCCTCGACGCCACGAACCCGCGCTCCGAGGGCTACATGGCCGAGTGGGGCGTGCTCACGGCGAACGGGCCGGCGGCGGCCGAGTGGTGCCGCGGACGCGGCAACATCGCCATCGACGCCGACGTGCCCGCGGCGCTCCTCGAGGCGCTCGAGGCCGCCGGCTTGCTCCGCATGGCCGGCCGCTCGGCGGCGTCCGGGATGGCCCGCTACCCGCTGGCCACGGTCGCCGGGCACGTCCTCGCCGACATGGGCGGCCTGCCCGAGACCCTCGAGGAGGCTCTCGGCTCGACAGTCGTCATCGAGTACGAGTCGGGCGGCGACGGCGGCGCGTTCGAGGTGGGGACCGCGCCGGCCGGATCGGCAAAGCTCGAGCGACTCATCGCCGCCGCGAGGTCCGAGGCCGATGCGTTGGCGGGCGCCGGCGGATGGGCTGCCGTCCGGGTTGGGTTCGGGGATGCCGAGACCATCGACTGCGAGACGGGCCGGACGGTTTACGTCGCGGGGTGAAATGGGAGGAGGGCGCGGGCGCGGTCCGGATGGGCCGCGCTTTTCCTTTCCCGGGGATGCGGAACTCCCACCGTCCAAGTGCCTCGGACGGTGGGGGCTGGATACGACGATATACTGCGCGTGCAACGGGGACACGCGCCTCCTTTTCGGTTGACTCCACCAGTTCGTACAGAGACTTTTCGATTTCCCGCTTTGATTTGGAGGGCTGTAATTCCATATTTCTGGAATACGGCACGAGGCTGAGCTTCGAAATCGCGTCTTGCGTCGGTAGATTGTTCCGCGTCCGCGACCAGTTTTTCAAGGGTGCTAAGCTGGGACTGTATTGAGAGTTCGTTTAGGTGGTTCACATTGTCCATAGCGGTGACCACCAATGTTGAATAGCTGTCTTGAAAGACTGTGTCACGCTAGTGTCGGTATCGATTTGATACTACGAACAAATTAGAACTAAATGGATATAGTTTCCATACTAATTAAAACAAATTTGCATTCAAGTTTTTATTTAAACTTGATTTAAGGCGGAGTGGAATGTGGGCGCGCAAGGAGATGCGGAATCGATGA
>CAUAJB010000027.1 GCA_958429225.1 uncultured Collinsella sp. | reverse complement strand
TCGAGTACAAGGACGTCAAGATCAACGTCATCGACACCCCGGGCCACGCCGACTTTGGCGGCGAGGTCGAGCGCGTGCTGCGTATGGCTGACGGCGCCCTGCTGCTGGTCGACGCTTTTGAAGGCCCCATGCCCCAGACCCGCTTCGTACTGCGTCACGCTATCGACACCGGCCTTAAGATTATGATCGTCATCAACAAGATCGACCGTCCGGGCGCTAACCCCGAGAAGGCCTACAACGACTGCCTCGACCTTATGGCCGACCTGGGCGCCACCGACGACCAGCTTGAGTTCGCCATGGAGCACGTGGTCTACGCCAGCGCCATGAACGGCTTTGCCCGTCTTGACCCCAACGACGGCAACATGGACATGTATCCGCTGCTCGATATGATCATCGACGACATGCCCGCGCCCGAGGTTGACGAGAACGCCCCGCTGGCCATGCAGTGCGTGACCATCGACCACTCCAACTTCGTCGGCCGCATCGGTATCGGTCGCGTGTATTCCGGCGCCATTCACCAGGGCGACCAGATTCTGGTTGTGAAGAACGACGGCTCCAGCGCCAGCGCTACCGTCAAGCAGCTCTTTACCTTCGACTACCTGGGCCGCACCGAGTGCCAGGAAGTCGGCGCCGGCGATATCGCCGCTGTCGTGGGTATTGAACGCACCGATATCGGCGATGTCTACACCGACCCCGAGAACCCCGTCGAGCTCGAGCCCATCGAGATCGACCCGCCGACCCTGTCCATCGTCTTTGAGGCTTCGACCTCCCCGCTTGTCGGCCGCGACGGCGACATCGTGGGCGCCCGTCAGCTCAAGGAGCGCCTGTTCAACGAGGCCGAGAACAACGTGACCATGAAGATCGAGGAACTCGAGGACAAGAGCGGCGTCGAGGTCTCGGGCCGCGGCATTCTGCACCTGTCCGTTCTGATGGAGTCCATGCGCCGCGAGGGCTTTGAGTTCCAGGTCGGCCGTCCCCGCGTTCTGTTTAAGAAGGACGAGAACGGCAACAAGATGGAGCCCGTCGAGCAGGCCGTCGTCGAGTGCCCGGACGAGTACTCGGGCAAGGTCGTTGAGGTCTTCGGCACCTCCGGCGGCATCATGACGAGCATGGATACCTCGGGCATCGTGACGCACCTCGAGTTTAAGATTCCGACCCGCGGCATCATGGGTCTTAAGAACCGCATCATGAACGTCACCCACGGCGAGGGCGTGTTCTACCACACCTTCCTGGAGTACGGCCCCTATGCCGGCGAGATTGGCAACCGCCAGAACGGCGCAATGATCTCTATGACCACCGAGAAGGCCGTTGCCTATGCCCTGGGTACGCTGCAGGAGCGCGGTCAGCTGTTTGTTGAGCCAGGCACCGAGTGCTACGAGGGCATGATCGTGGGCGAGCGCAGCAAGGCTGGCGACATGGTCGTCAATATCGCCCGTACCAAGAACCTGGGCAACCAGCGCTCCTCGACCTCCGATATCTCCGTTCAGCTGGTGCCGCCCCGCACCTTCTCGCTGGAGGAGGCGCTGGAGTACATCGCCGACGACGAGCTGGTCGAGATCACTCCCAAGAACATCCGCCTGCGCAAGCGTCTGCTCAACGCCACCGACCGCAAGAAGGCTGCCGTTCGCGCCGGCCAGGTCAACAAATAAGCGCTGGGCTTTATAGCGACTAACAAGAAAGGGCGTCGACCATCGCGGTCGGCGCCCTTTTTGTGCAGTGGACAGGTTCGTTTGCACCACAGCTGGGGCGGTTATCCCTCCGAGCGGCTTTCCGGTCAAAGTTAAGTTGTTTAAACATATACATAATTCTACAGAATATAACTGCTTTAATGCAAACCCGTTAACAGGTAAATACCAACTGGTATTAAATTAAAAGACCTCTTTACCTGCGGTTTACATGACTGGTATCTATATTTTATTTTATGCATTGTGGCATAGACGAACCGTCTTAGAAGTTGCTCCCCAATGGGTTCTTGCAATGCGCTAGGCAGGTTCATGTTGATGTTGGGGTTTGTGTTCGATCCGACGATTCGCCGTATTCCACACTGTGTTGTAGGAATTAGGGGACAACTATGGACGCACACCGCTCGCGGTCGCTGGGTATGGCGGCCCAGGTCTTCATTTTGATTAGCCTCACCGCCGCCGTTTTTCACGGTGTAGCCCCCGTGCGCGCCGAGGATGTGAGCACACCAACGCCGATTGTGATTGATGGGAAGACGGCGACGGTTGATGTCAGGCTGTATGCCGATGAGAACCATACTCAAGAGCTCAAGGATCCTGTAACGTCCACTTCGACGCTCTATGGAGCTTTCTTGGCACAATTCAAAAGCGGTAAGGCGCCTTCGCCCGAGAACTATATCGCTGTCTATGAGCTACCCGACACCATCGTCGTTGATGAAAACGCGGGTGGCAACCTCATGGAGGGTCCGGAAGCTTCTGCTGCCCAAGCTGGCACGTGGAAGATCGCGGGCAATAAGGTTGTCTTTACGTTTGACAAGGCGTGGCTCGCAAAAAACCCTGCGAATATCCATGTCGCGGCAAACTTCTCGTTCCAGCTTTCAAACAAAGACATCGGCGCCGGCGGCAATGTGTCTGTCGAGTTTCCTGGCAAGGGATCGATAAATATTCCCATCAAGGACGGTAGGGTTACGAATAAGAGGAAGTCGGGGGTTTTCTCTCAGGGTTCCGATGGCGTGGCCAAAGTCACCTGGACCGTTGAGCTCACAGTCGAGTCGTATGTCACGAACGTCAAGTTCACTGATACGCTGGGTGATAACTTTAGCTTTGTGGAGCACAGCTTTAAGCTCGATAACAAGACGATTGGATCGCAGCCAAAAATCGAAGGTCAGACCGCGACCATCGAGAACTTAGGCAGTCTTCCCCAGGGTGTCCATACGATTACGTATGAAACCAAGCTGAAGAGCGGTATCTCCGTGGATAACGGAGAGTTCATCAACGGCCAGGAAGCCTCAAAGAACATGGCGTCGTGGGAGTGGGGCGGTGCCAACGATCGTCAGAACGGCACGGTTACGGCTGCCCCCAGCCCCTTTCGTTACGACATGATTGGCAAGTCTAGCGACCGCAATAGCACGCCGTCCGACATCACATGGACCGTCACGCTCAACCAAGGCGAGCTCAAGGCCGACATGAGCGGCTACGTGTTCACCGATAATCTGGACGATAAGCAGACGTATACGGGGGGCTATACGGTTTATAAGGGCAGCTCGGGTTTGGAGGTCCTCAAGGAGGGCGAGCTCGATTCGTCGCAGAGTTCCTTTACCTACAAGTTTCCGACTGACCTTGAGGATAAGTACATCACCTATCGCATTGTTTATCACACCAAGATGAATGAAACGGGTTCGTATGACACCGTGCGCAACAGCGCAACGATCGAGCACGATGGTTCCGTTTCCGGCACTGGTAAAGGTGAGTTTACGCCGCAGTTGGTGGGCACACCGATCACCAAGGAACTCGTGGGTCGAGAGAATGCTGCAACAACTGGCGAGGCGAAGTGGAAGACGCGTGTGGCACTGAAAGCTATCGTCAATGCGGCCAACCCTGATAAGGTGACGGTGAAGGACACGTTTCAATCAGCGTGGAAACAAGATATCGGCGTTGATGTCAATTCAATAAAGATCAAGATTGGTGAAACTGAGCTAGTTCGAGGCGACGACTGGAAGCTGACGACAAATGAGCTGAAAGATGGAAATAACGTTGTGCAGAAGGATGGGCACAAAAGAAACTTCAACCTCGACATAAACATTAACGACAAGGTGAAGGCGGCTCTCGCGAATGAGGATTACGCCGACATCACGTACACCACCACTTCTGATGCGCTGCCGGGCTGGTACTCGAACTTCGCATCTGTTACGGTGCCGGGGCAGAATGGCGGTTGGCCGTACTACACCGATAGCCCAATGTATGTCGTCAACAAGGAAACGACGCCCGCGGTCGAGAAGCCAGAAGCGGAGTCGAAGGTAACTTGGAACGAGGACTTCGACTGGAGTGCCGTTGACGGCTCGAACGAGAAGGGAGCCTGGGTCGTCGACTGGACGGTGTACGCGAATCGCCAGAAGACCGCGGCAGGAGATTGTTATGGAGCTGGAAAGCTCGGCCGCATACCGCTGAACATCATCGATATCATTCCGGACGGGATGAGCTATGTCGCGGGTTCCGCAAAGTACACGATTGTGCAGAACCCCTACGATCTACATGCGGGGCTTGGGCGCGGAGGCGAGGCCAAGGAGGTCGTTACGGATCAGAAGCTCGCCGCCGACAACGTTAGCAGCAACGGCAACACGGTCACCTTCTCCATCCCTACGACAGATCTCGGCGACTATGTCGGCTACGCAAAGCTCACGTACAAGACGGCGGTCAAGCGCGGTGAGCTCGATACCTCCACAAACGAGGTGAAGTTCACCAACAGGGCCAGCGCGGGGTCAGGAGTTAAAAAGTTCGATTCCGGTAAAGGTGACGTCACCATTAAGAACAACGTCATCAAAAAGTCTGGCGAGCAGGTTGCCAATAGCAACTGCATCAAATACACCATTTTTATTAACGAGTCTGCCGTTGCCCTTAAAAATGGCACCGACTTCCTTGAGCTCGTCGATACCATGGATGCCAAGTGCACGCTGGTGCCGTCGACGCTTAAGGTCTATGAGCGCGTGAACGGTGGCTGGGTTGCGCTGTCTCAGAAGGACTATTCGTCGAAGATGGAGCAGGTCTCAGACAAAACTGGCGTACGCACGAAGTTGACGCTTAATGTGCCCGACAAGAAATACCTCAAGGTCGAGTACGAGGTTATCCCGACCGGAAACCCCGGCGAAGGGGTGTCCCTTTCCAACACCGCCGAGCTTACGGGGGTGACGGAGGGCTCGGCGATCGACGAGCAAAAATGGAAGATTCAAAATGCGTCCGCCAGCGCAGGTGGCAACGGCTACGGCATCACGATGACCAAGTACGACGCCCAGCAGGTCGGTGCGACGCTCGAGCATGCGGGGTTTACGCTCTACAGCGTGAATATGGACCAGGTTGCAACGTTGGGTATCGAGAATGCAAGGACTGAGTTTGAAACCGTCCCCACCGGCGCCAACGGCAGGATCTCGTTTGGCACAGAAAACAAGGCGATGGCTGATTGCATGCTCTACCAGCTTGTGGAGACCAGGGCGCCTGTTGGTTACGCCAAGGCTGATCCCGTGTGGATCATGCTCAGGGGCAGCGCGAGTGACGAGGATTATCAAGTTGCGCTAGCTAAGGCGAAGGCCATCGTCGGCGGCGCGGAGATCATCGGCGATGACAAAAAGGACGAGATTTGGGTCTATGACAATCGTCTAAAGGGATTCGCAACAATCCAGGCTAAGAAAGTGCTTGAAGGGGGCACATTCAAGAAGGGGCAGTTCTCGTTTGCGCTTAAGGATAGCGACGGCAGGGTGCTCCAGACGGTGACCAACGACGCCGAGGGTAATGTCTCCTTCAACGTCGACTACAACAAGGCCGATACCTACACTTACACCATCTCAGAGGTCGAGCCCGAGGGTGCCGTCGACCATGTTAAAGATCACATCGCCTATGACACGACCCCGCGCAAAGTCACGGTTAAGGTGACTAATGGCACGGACCAGCTCAACGCCGTAGTTACCTATGACGAGGGCTCTACAACCCCGCCGACTTTTATCAACAGGTATTCGACCATGCTTCCTGAGGCGGGCGGGGCTGGCTTGACTATGACATATCTTGCTGGCGCTTCGTTGCTGTGCTTCGCCGCGACGTGGATGCATGCTCGTCGCCATCGCGATCTGGATCGAGGTGATCGCCATGAGTAGGCTTAGCCGCAGCTTGTTGGCTGTCGCGACGATAATCATGGTCGCTATTCTGTCTTTCGCGATTGCTCCTGGGGCGGCCCGTGCTGCCGATACCGGAGCCATTACGGTGGACGGTACAGTCGCGACGCGTTACGACGCGTACCAGCTCTTTTCGGCGACCGTTGTCGACGATGACGATGCTGGCCAAAAAATTGCAACTGACGTAACGTGGGCGAATGGCGCGGTTCGTCAAGCCGTTCTTCCGGTGCTTCATGATGCGGGGCTCGATAGCTCGGCATCGACGGCGCAAGCGGCAGCCGAATGGATGAATGCCGACGGGCATATGACGACCGCGCTGACGGCAAAACTTGCTCGCGCGATTTGCAATGTCGGCGCAACTTCCGTGGCCCTTAACGCGGACACGGCGGCCGAGCTGCCCTGCGGCTACTGGCTCATCGTCGCCGACGACGACGCCATCGCCCAGGGCGAGGCCGGCACCGCGCCAATCATGGCGCTGGTCGGCGGCAGCGCCGTCACCGTCAAGCCCAAGGCGGCGACCCCCAAGGTGTCCAAGCATGTGCTGGAGGACGGCACCGCCGCCTGGCAGAAGGCCGCCGACGCCACGGTCGGTGACGACCTGTACTGGCGCCTCTCGGCCACGGTCCCGGCGGGTCTTACCGCCTACGATACCTATACGGTGCGGTTCGTCGACACCATGGGCGCGGGGCTCGACCCCTCCAAGGTGGCCGCGAGCATGCGCGTGTACGTGGCGGCGGGCGCGGACGGCGGCTTCGACGCCGTCGCATGTGAGGGCGGTAACGCCAACTCGACGCCGGCTAAAGGGTGGACAGATATTACTTCACAGTGCAAGGTCTCGATCGAGGGCAATGCCTTCACCGTGCGCACCGGCGACCTGATCGCCGCGCTCGGCGGGGCCGACGCCTTCGCCGCGGGCGCCCGCGTGGTCGCCGTGTACGACGCGCCGTTGGGGGCCAATTGCAATCGAGGCGCCACCAAGGGCAACCCCAACGAGGTCTACCTGCGCTACCCGCGCTCTCCCTTCGCCGACTAGTCCGGCGACGCCGGATTCACCCGCACGCCGAGCGATGACGCCACGGCCTATACCTGGGGGCTCAGCCTCATCAAGCGCTCAAGCTCGGACGATGAACCGCTCGCGGGCGCCAAGCTGCGCATCATCGATGACCGCGGACGTATTCTAACGACTGACGGCTCGTGGTCGACGGATTCCGACACGTACGTTACCTCGGGCGCAGATGGCCATGTGGAATTGAGCGGTGTGGACGCGGGCGTCTATATCGTCGAGGAAATCGCGGCACCCAAGGGATACGCCGCCTTTGAGGGCAGACGAACGGTAACGGTTACGTCCGAGGGTCTGGACGTTAAGCAGGTGGCAGCTGCGAAGCCCAAAGTGACCGTGTCGGCCGAAAGCCCTCTGCGGGTTGATACCGCCGATGCCGGGACGGGTTCGATTGAGCTGTCGGTACTCAACACCCCAAGCAAAGAAGCAAGTCGAGGCTTTATGCCCTCGACGGGAGATAGAACGTTGGCGCTGGTGGCGGCTTTGGCTGCCATCGGAGTGGCGGTTATTGTTGTCGCGCTCGTCATCAAGCGGGGAGGAGGTCGCCGTGAAAAATAGCTGCCCCCCTGCTCAATGGCGTACTGCCTCCGTAGCGAGTGACGCGCAGGCCTGCCGACCTGATGATCATTGGTTTTGACAAAGTTACTAGAGAACCCTCCAAGAAAACCGGGGCACCCGGTCGATGCGATCGGGTGCCCCGGTTCGTTTGTTGGTGCAAAGCAACCTGGCACCTTTGTGGTGGTTGGCGGCTAAGCGGTGGGGAGTCCTGGCGTGTTAGCCGGCTGCTGCGGCTTGAGGCGGGCGTTGCGCCAGATGATTTGGATGATGTAGCCGAGTGTAAAGACGAAGGCCACGCCGCTGATGAAGCCGCCTACGAGGGGGATTGCCGTAAGCGCGCCCGCGGCGATGCCACCTACGGCCGCCATGGCGTAACGGTTCTGGCTGTGTCCGACCATGCGGGCGATCGCGCACCCCGCAAAGGCGCTCGACACCAACGCGATGCCGATGACGCCGCACAAGAGGGCGCCGGCAAGCGACAGGCCAGCGATAGAGATAATCAGCAGCAGGACGGTGGGGACGACAGCAATCGTACCCAGAAGACCGCTCACCCACAGTGGCGTGGGGCGCTGGTGGAGCATGCCGGCGGCACTGGCGGTCGCACGCGGAAAGATGAGCTCGAGCAGCAGGGCGACAAAACAGGTCGAGAGCGCCGCGGCGACGATGCCGCCGATGACATCGTTAACGGTGAAAGTATCCGCGTTCTCGGTGCGGTCGATCTTGAGCGCGCCGACCTCGGCTCCCGCGGCGCGCTCGGGGTCCTCGGAGACGTGCGCGTTCACGGTGCCGGTGATGTGGGCGTTCTTGCCCAGGATGAGCTTATCGGCCCAAACCTCGACATCGCCCTCGACGGTGCCATCGATGCTCACCGTATCGCCCGCAAGCGCTGCCGACTTGGTAGAGCCGCGCAGGGCAACCGTCTCGCCCATCGCGTAAAAACAGTTGGTGGTGCTACCGGTGTTGAGCACAACGTGCTGGCCGGCCACCGTGACGCTGCCATCAACCGTGGTCTTGGCGATGTCGATGGTGCGTGCCGCCAGACGGACGGCGCCGCCAACCGTGCAGTCGCGGATCGAGAGGGTATCGCCCGCGGCGATGATATCGCGGTCGATGGAGGCATCATCCAAGTTGAGCGCCTGGCCGGCCCAGTACAGGTCACCCTCGGCGCCGGACGGATTGGCGTCATTGTCGGTCGCAAGGACATTGCCTGCCGTGTCTGTGCCGGCAAATGACGCCGTGGGAAGAGCAGTGAGCGCGAGCGCGATGAGCGCGAATGCCATAAGCAGGCAGCGACGCATCTTGTGTGACGGCGCCGTCGCGGTTTGATTGAAAGCCATGGTTGATCCTTTTGTTAGGTGTTCGGCATATACCTAACAGGGTACCCAACGCGCGGGCGCTCTAAAAGAACCTCTCGGTTGCATTTCGAGGGGTTGTGTCGTGCTGCCTACTTTTTACGGTGCAAAAAGCGCGCGATGTCTTCTTCGGTGGGGCTTTTGATGTCAAAGCGCAGCGAGAGCCAGCGCAGGCCCATGGTCACGACAACGCATACGACCAGCGCGGCGACATTGCTCATGATGCCGCTCATAACGAGACACACGTAGCTTGTCGATCCGGCGATGGCGGCGATGGCGTAAAAGTTAGTACGTTGGAAAATGCCCGGAACCACGCCCATAAAGCCGTCGCGCAACATGCCGCCGCCCACCGCGGTGAAAAAGCCCATCATGATGCACACCGCCGGCGCAAAGCCGTAGACCAGCGCCTTGTCTGCGCCGGTTGCCGCATAGATGCCGACCGAGATGATGTCGAGCAAAGGGATGAGTTTTTCGGGCTTGTCGACGATTGCCGGGAATATGTAGATGATGGCCGCCGTGGCGATGGAGAGCGGCAGCGCCATCGGCTGGTTGAGGATGTAGACGTTGCCCACCTGCAGCGTCATGTCGCGCAAGAGACCTCCGCCCAGACCGCAGACCACCGCGAGCGCGACCGCGCCCACCAGGTCGAGCTTGTGCTCACGCGCAACCAGCACACCCGAGATCGATGCAGCGACAACAGCGAACATCTCGAGCCAAAACGGAATAGCGACCATGGCATCCGAGGCATGTGGTGTAACGGTCATAGCGGCGACGACGGGCAAGATGGGGTCCTTTGGATTGTGGGTTTAAACAATGCCCGTACATAGTACATGTTCGGCGCCGATTGCGACCCTATTGCTCGGCAAACGGTCGGGACTGGATGCGGGCGTGGCGTTGCTGGAATGTCGGGGGTCCAAAACATGTACGTCGCCCTCCAAAAACGACATTTTTCGACATCTTTGGAGGCGGACGTACATGTTTGGATTGAGCTCACAGCATGAGTGAGTTGATTTACTCACATCCGGTATATTTCCCCACTTCAACGGACATAAGAGTTGGATACCGGCTCAGAGCGAGAGGCCCTCAATGGATACCCCTGTTCTCATTTCGCATAAAACCGCATGGCTTGTCCATCATGCACCCCAGAATTTGGTTCAGTCTCTTGCGCGGCACGACTACCAGATAGGCGCACAAGACATCTCCACCCAGCAACGTGTTGCACGCATACGACAGGCTCTTACCGACTGCGGCATTCCGTCCGATATGCTTAAGACTATCGATATCGCGGTTGTATTCGAATTCGAGCGAATTCGTACCAAAGGCGTCGTTTGTCACATTCTTGGACAAAATCTTCCCTACGAGCATATTAACGAGTTGACGCCCGGAATCTTCATCACCGACGAAGCCTTCACCTTCGTGCTCGCTGCCGAGTGGATGGATAGGATCGAATACCTCGAATACGGCTATGAAGTTTGCGGCGATTATCGCATGGGGCTCAATCCCGCCGACCCTTATACCGAGCAACCAGCCACCGCGTCCAAGGAACAAATTACCGAGCTGCTCGATATGCACCCCGGCAAACCCGGTGCCACACGCGCGCGACTCGCACTCAGACATATCTACGACCATTCTGCCTCGCCTATGGAGACCGCTTCGGCAATTGCCCTCTCGCTCCCAACAAGCGAAGGCGGCGTTGGTATCCGAGGTATCGAACTCAACAAACCGCTCGAGATCCCTCAACGTCTCTGGCATTGCACAAAAGCCCGAACACTCAAAATCGATGCCCTCATTACCTATAAGCGCAGGGAGCTCGGTATCGAATATAAGGGCGGTTTTCACGATGAGTTCGAGCGCAAGGGAGCAGATGCGGAACGAGAGGCCGTTCTCGCCCAAATTGGATATCGAATCGTTACGCTCACTTCGGCTCAGTTCGGCAGCCAGCTCGCCTTTCACCGCGCCATGAACAACATTCGCGAAGCACTCGGCATGCCTCGCTGTACCGACACCGGGTACCAGCGAGAGCAAAACGAACTACGCAAGGCGCTTATCCGCAACTGGAAGGGCATGCGAGACGAAGAGGCACCTTCCGAATAGTGCCACTCCCGTGAACTCAATCCAAACGTGTACGTCAGCCTTCAAAGATGTCGAAAAATGTCGGTTTTGGAGGGTGACGTACATGTTTGGGGAAGCGTGGGATCGAGACGTATTTCGATAACAAAAAAGCCCCATTGCTGGGGCTCATACCATCTAATGGCGGAGGAGGAGGGATTCGAACCCTCGTGACCTTATACAGGCCAAACGGTTTTCGAGACCGCCGCATTCAACCACTCTGCCACCCCTCCGCGTGGGGTAAAAACAAAGCAGGCTCGAAGGCCTGCTTTGGAATTAACTGGCGGAGAGTCAGGGATTTGAACCCTGGAGACGCTTTTGACGCCTACACGATTTCCAATCGTGCTCCTTCGGCCACTCGGACAACTCTCCGTTAAATGCGAAAGTCAGTATACACGAGGAATCGCAAAGTGCAAACAGAAAAGTTGGCATTTTTTAAAACGCTTGGCCGCGTTTGGCGTTGCAGCGGGGTTTGAGATGCCAAAAAACGGCTTCCGACCAGCGTAGTTGATCAACTCAATTGTTCAAAAGGGGTATTTATAAGCGATTTGGCAATGAATTTAAAAATCTTTGGGTGGTGCTGTGGGCCACTGGTATGCATTTTGCGACCACAACCATGCGCCCGTTGGCCTGCGACTTGGCTCAGCTTGTCCTCACGGCACCGTATCTTGTCCACAGATCCGTCAAGCTTTTGGTCAGCATTTGGTTGGAATGCGCATGAAACGTCGTGCGAGTATGGGCATATGTGGAGGTCATGAGGTTGTAGCTGCATATTCTTGCAGCCTAGGAGGTTGAAAGATATTATTACCAAGTCTTTTCCTGCTTCAGGCGCACCTTCACGACCTGAAGCCACATTTGCCCAGAGGAGGTGACAATATGAAGGCTTATGAACTGCTGTTCTTTGTTGACCCGTCGCTCGACCCCGAGACTCGTCTCGCTGTTATGAAGCGTATCGATACCACGATCGCTGAGGGCGCTGGCAAGGTCGACTCCGTTGACGAGTGGGGCAAGCGCAAGCTCGCCTACGAGATCAACGACCTCACCGATGGTGACTACACCCTCATCAACTTCCACGCAGATCCTACCCAGATCGCCGAGCTTGATCGCGTCCTGCGCATCACCGACGCTGTGGTCCGCCACATGATCGTCCGTCGCGACGACCAGGAGTAAGACTGTCGTTTTGGACTGGGCTTGTGCCCCAAGAGGAAGTAGTGAGTTATGAGCATCAATCGAGTGAACATCACCGGTAACCTCACCCGCGATCCCGAGCTGCGCGCCACCGCCGGCGGAACCCAGGTTCTGTCCTTTGGCGTCGCCGTGAACGATCGTCGCCGCAACGCGCAGACTGGCGAGTGGGAGGACTATCCCAACTTTGTCGACTGCACCATGTTCGGCACCCGCGCCGAGGCCGTGAGCCGTTTCCTGGCAAAGGGAAACAAGGTCGCGATCGAGGGCAAGCTGCGCTACAGCTCTTGGGAGCGCGACGGCCAGCGCCGGAGCAAGCTTGAGGTCATCGTCGATGAGATCGAGTTTATGAGCTCCCGTGGTGGCCAGGGTGGCTACGACCAGGGCGGTTACGCCCCCGCAGCTCCCGCGCCCGCAGCACGTCCTGCCGCACCGGTGGCCACGCCGCCCGCGGTCGACGTCTACGATGAGGACATCCCGTTCTAAGGGTTGTTCACCTATTTTTGAGTGAGAGGCGGCTTCGGTTCGCCGAAGTTGCCAAACGAAAGGTATTTTGACATGGCTAATGATTTTTCTGCACGTCAGCCGCGTCGTAAGTACTGCCAGTTCTGCAAGGAGAACACTGAGTTCATCGACTATAAGGACACTCAGCTTCTCCGTAAGTACATGACCGACCGTGGCAAGATCAAGCCCCGTCGCGTCACTGGCGCTTGCACGCAGCATCAGCATGACATCGCCAACGCCATCAAGCGCGCCCGCGAGATGGCTCTCCTGCCGTACACCGTCCCCGTGGTTTCCTCTCGTGGCAACCGCGACCGCGGCTAAGAAGGGAGACGCATCATGAAGGTTATTCTTCTCGATGAGATCAAGGGCAAGGGCGGCGAGGGTGACGTCGTAGAGGTCGCTCAGGGTTACGCTGAGAACTTCCTGTTCCCCAAGAAGCTCGCTGTTGCCGCCACCAAGGGCAACCTCAAGCAGCTTGACGAGCGTCGCAACAACATCGCCAAGCGCGAGGCCGTCCGTCTGGCTACCGCCAACGAGACCAAGGCTGCCTTCGAGGGCAAGACGGTCACCGTTGACGTCAAGGTCGGCGACGAGGGCATCCTCTTTGGCTCCGTTACCGCCGCTATGATCGCTGACGCCATCAAGGCTCAGCTCGGTATGGACATCGACCGCAAGCGCGTCGAGCTCGGTAAGCCCATCAAGGTTGCCGGTGCCCACACCGTTGCCATCTCGCTGTACCGCGAGATCAAGGCCGAGGTTGTCGTTCTCGTCGGCGTTACCGCCGAGGAGCTCGCTGCCGAGGCTGAGGTCGAGGAGGCCGCTGAGGTCGCCGAGGCCGAGACCGCCGAGGTCGAGACTGAGGCTGCTGCCGAGTAGCATTTGCTGCAACGCAACAATCTTGTTCTAAGAAGGGCGCTCTGGGAAACCAGGGCGCCCTTTTGTTTTCTACGCTCAGCGAGCGTCATGGCAGGCGTTGCGTCGAAGTCCTATACACGGGACCGTTCATCCGTTTGGTTCGGTGATGATTGGCCGCGCGCGGCGCGTTTTGGGACCGTGGCTGATACTATGGATGCTCGCAAGCGATATGAATGAGGATGCTCATGGCATATGACGATAGGGAGACCGGGCTGACGGTTGAGGACCGCGGCTCAAAGTTGGGTCTTCCCCAAAACCAAGATGCAGAGGCCAACGTACTGGCCGCTATGCTGCTATCGCCCGAGGTGGTCGAAGAAGCCCAGGTCGAGCTGCAGCCCGATGACTTCTACCGGCCCATTCATAAGACCATCTATACCGCGATGGTCGATATGTACAACAGTCGCATTCCCATCGACTCCATCTCGCTGATCGATTACCTGAGAAGCATCAACAAGCTCGATGCCGTGGGCGGCGAAGCGTACATTTTGGAGTTGATGGGTCAGACCTTGTCGCTCGTCAACTGGCAGCACCATGCCGCCATCGTTCGCCGCGATTCGATGCTGCGTGAGCTGATCGGCGCCACCAACGAGATCAACGCGCTGGCATATAACGCCCCCACCGACACCAAAGAGGTTGTCGAGCTGGCCGAGAGCAAGCTGCTCAAGGTTACGGCGCGCGAGGTCAAGTCGAGCTACAAGACGCTGACCGAGTTTATGGTCGAGGCCTATAACGAGGCCGAAGAAGTGTGCCAGGCCGGTGGTCAGGCTGCGGGCGTGCCCACGGGCTTCCCGTCGCTCGACCGCATGCTTATGGGCTTCCGCGAGGGTCAGCTCATCATTATCGGCGCCCGCCCTGCTGTGGGTAAGACGTCGTTCGCTCTGAACCTGGCACTTAACGCTGCCGCTGCTGGTTATACCGTCGGCTTCTTCTCGCTGGAGATGTCGGGTAAGGAAATTGCCCAGCGTCTGATTTGCGCCTATGCCATGATCTCGATCAGTGACTTCCGCATGGGTCGCATTAGCCCCGAGCAGTGGGCCAATATCAACGAGGCCACGCAGACCTTGTCCAAGCTCGATATTCTGATTGACGATACGCCCGGCACCACAGTGACCGAGATTCGCGCCAAGAGCCGCCGCATGCTCCATAACAAGGAGAAGGCAATCATCATCCTGGACTACCTGCAGCTGGTGAGTCCTCCGCCGGGACGCCGCTCCGAGAGCCGTACCGTCGAGGTTTCGGAGATGTCGCGTGGTCTGAAGATCATGGCCAAGGAGCTCAAGATTCCGCTCATCGCGCTGTCGCAGCTCTCGCGTCAGGTCGAATCCCGTACCGGCAAGCGTCCGCAGCTTTCCGACCTTCGTGAATCGGGCTCTATCGAGCAGGACGCCGATATCGTTATGTTCTTGGACCGCTCCGCCGACGAGGCCGAAGCCTCACGCGACGATCGACCCGACGAGGGCGTTACGCGTATCGTCGTGGCCAAGAACCGTTCGGGCCCGATCGGCGACGTCGACCTGATGTTCCTGCCGGCATCCACCAAGTTCTATGAGCTTGATGGGGCACATGCCGAGGAGTAGGACAGGCGCCCGTTGCACGGGTATACTGGGAATGTTTTGTGCTTCTGCGTGCCGGCGTGGCGCGTAGACAGTCCATGAATGTAAGGAGTAAACATGCCGTCAACCGTTTTGGTCGGTGCCCAGTGGGGCGATGAGGGCAAGGGTAAGATTTGCGACCTGGTCGCCGGCGACTTCGATGCCGTCGTGCGCTACTCGGGCGGCAACAACGCCGGTCACACCATCGTCGTCAACGGCAAGAAGTACGGCCTGCACCAGGTGCCCTCCGGCATCATGTATTCTGACCACGTGTCGGTGATCGGTAACGGCTGCGTCGTCAACCCCAAGGTTGTCCTTGAGGAGATCGATATGTTCGAGGCCGACGGCATCACCACCAAGAACCTCAAGATTAGCGGCAACGCGCATGTCATCATGCCGTACCACATCGATCTGGATGGCGCCTTTGAGCAGAAGCTCGGCAAGAAGAACATCGGTACCACCAAGCGCGGCATCGGTCCGTGCTATCAGGACAAGATGGCCCGCATCGGCCTGCGCATGCAGGACATGCTGGACGAGGCACTGTTCCGCGACAAGCTGGAGACCGCTCTCGCCCGCGTGAACCCCGAGCTCGAGCTCATCTACAACCTGCCCACCTACACCGTGGACCAGATTTGCGACGAGTACCTGCCGATGGCCGAGCGCCTGCGTCCCTACATCACCGAGACGAGCCTGCTGCTCAACAACATGATCGATGAGGGCAAGGACCTGCTGTTTGAGGGCGCCCAGGCGACGCTACTCGACATCGACCACGGCACCTATCCGTACGTGACGTCTTCCAACTGCACCGCCGGCGGCGCCATCACCGGCTCCGGCGTCGGTATGAAGAACGTCAACCGCGTGCTGGGCGTCATGAAGGCCTATATCACCCGCGTCGGTTCGGGCCCCATGCCCACCGAGCTTTCCTATGAGTCCGAGGCTGGCCACACGCTGACCGAGGAGGGCTATGAGTACGGCGTGACCACTGGTCGCCGTCGTCGTTGCGGCTGGTTTGACGGCCCTATCGCCAACTATGCCTCGCGCGTCAACGGCCTTACCGACATCGCCATGACCAAGCTCGACGTGCTTTCGGCCTTCGACACCATTAAGGTGTGCGTTGCCTATGACGTCGATGGCGAGCGTTACACGAGCGTGCCCGAGCACCAGGTGCGCTTTGAGCATGCCAAGCCCATCTACGAGGAGCTTCCTGGCTGGAAGTGCGATATCACCGGCTGCCGCAGCTTTGAGGAGCTGCCGCAGGAGGCTCAGGACTACGTGGCGTTTATCGAGGATCTGGCACACACCCGCGTGACGTTCATTGGCGTTGGCGCTGGTCGCGAGCAGATTATCAACCGATTCTGGAAGTAATCGGGACTATTTGGTTATTGCGATATACCCCTTTGCAGCCCGGACGGGCGGCCGAGGGGTATATTTGCTTGCAAAGGGCTCGCGCGGAGCGGGCCGTTCATCCATAGAGGAGGCACCCTTGAAGGCGGACACTCAAACCATCGACATCCTGTTGTTGGGCAGCGGCGGCCGTGAGCATGCTTTGGCAGCTAAGCTCGCGGCATCACCGCGCGCCGGCAAGCTCTACATCGCGCCGGGTAACGGCGGCACCGCGAGCTGCGGCGAGAACGTTGTTCTCGACGACTGCGATCCTGCGGCCGTGGCGGCGTTTGCGCAGAGCCACGGATGCGGACTCGTGGTAATTGGCCCCGAGGCTCCGCTCGTGGCGGGCGTGGCCGACGCCGTGCGCGCGGCGGGTATTCCCTGCTTTGGCCCGGGTGCCGAGGGCGCCCAGATGGAGGGCTCCAAGCTGTTCTCCAAGCAGCTCATGGAGCGTGCGGGCATTCCGACGGCAGCCTATGGTTCGTTTACCGACGAGGCTTCGGCTCTCGCCTACGTGCGCGAGCAGGGCGCCCCGCTGGTCGTCAAGGCCGACGGCCTTGCCGCGGGCAAGGGCGTTATCGTGGCGACCGAACTTGAGCAGGCCGAAGAGGCCGTGCGCGAGTGCTTTGGCGGCACCTTTGGCGATGCCGGCAACACCGTGGTTATCGAGGAGATGCTCGTTGGTCCCGAGTGCTCGCTGCTGGCCTTTACCGACGGCAAGACCGTGCGCCCCATGGCCACCTCGCAGGACCACAAGCGCGCGCTCGAGGGCGACAAGGGTCCCAACACCGGCGGCATGGGTGTCTACAGCCCGGTGCCCATCGTGACCGATGAGGAGCACGCCACGATGGTGAAGGTCATGGAGCAGACCATTGCCGAGCTTGCTGCCGAGGGCATCGACTACCGCGGCTGCCTGTATGGCGGCTTTATGCTCACCCCCGCCGGCCCCAAGGTGCTGGAGTTCAACGCCCGCTTTGGTGATCCCGAGACGCAGGTCGTGCTCCCGCGCCTTAAGAACGACCTGGTCGAGGTTATGCTCGCCTGCGCCAACTGCGAGCTTGATCAGATTGAGCTCGATTGGCGTGACGAGTGGGCCGTGGCTGTTGTCCTGACGAGCGCGGGCTACCCCGGCAGCTACGAGAAGGGCAAAGTCATCACCGGCATCGCCGACGCCGAGGCCATGGAGAACGTGACCGTGTACCATGCCGGCACCGCCGTGGTGGACGGCCGGCTCGTGACCAACGGCGGCCGTGTGCTTGCCGTGACCGCGCTGGGCGATACGTTTGAGAACGCCCGCAACCTTGCCTACGAGGCCTGCGAGAAGATTGATTTTGAGGGCAAGACCCTGCGTCACGACATCGGCCTGCGCGCGCTGCGCGGCCGCGACGCCTGGGATGCCTAAAATCCGAGAGGAATGAGACGGATGGACGAGAAGAACGAAGAGCTCGTGGACGCGCAGATCGTCGAAGAGGACAGCCGCGTGTATGGGCACGCCGAGGGCGAGCCTGGTGGCGAGGTCGCTGACGAGCCGGCGCTGGTGCTGGGCGATGACGACCCGCACGATGCCGAGCTGCACGAGAAGATTCTTTCGGAGGAGTGCGCCTGGAAGGGCAAGATCCTCGACGTCCACCGTCTTGAGGTTGAGCTGCCCAACGGTCGCCGCAGCGCCCGCGATATCGTTCGCCATCCGGGTGCGGCGGCTGTTGTGGCACTGACCGAGAGCGGCAAGATCGTACTGGTGCGTCAGTACCGCACCGCCATCGACCGCGTGACGGTCGAGATTCCCGCCGGCAAGCTCGATCCAGGCGAGGACCCGCTCGATTGCGCCAAGCGCGAGCTGCATGAGGAGACGGGCTTTAGGGCTGGTCGCATTCGCTTTTTGACGTCGATTGTCACGTCCTGTGGCTTCTGTGACGAGATCATTCACATCTACCTGGCCACCAAGCTCGAGTTCGATGCACCCAACCCCGATGATGACGAGTTTGTCAACGTGGACCTCGTGCCGCTGCACGAGCTGATCGACGCCGTGCTCGACGGCAAGATCGAAGACGCCAAGACCGTCGTGGGCGCCTTGGCCTGCGATAGCATCGCGCACCGCCTTGGGGGCACGGAGCTTTAACGAGTGGGGATAGCCCTGGGACAAGTACTACTGATTGCTTTGTCCCAGGGCCTTACGTTGCTGATATTTCTTTGAGGATCACATGCTGAAGAGGTTTCTTTCGTATTACAAGCCCCAGATGGGGCTTTTTGTTGCTGATACTGTTTGCGCTCTGGTGCTTGCTGCCATTGACCTTGCGTTTCCTATTATTCTGCGCAATTTGACCGGTGGGCTGTTTACCCAGGGCCAGGCTGCCATTATGCAGGCGCTCGGTATGATCGCGGTGGGGCTGGTGCTGATGTATGCCGTTCGCTGCGCCTGCCGCTACTTTGTGAGCTACTGGGGCCACGTGATGGGTGCGCGCATGGAGTCCAAGATGCGCGAGGACCTGTTTGACCAGTACGAGCGCTTTAGCTTTGCGTACTTCGACCGCAACAGTTCGGGCGACATGATGAGCCGCGTGGTCAACGATCTGTTCGATATCTGCGAGGCGGCGCACCACGTGCCCGAGTGGATCATCATCTGCGGCATCGAGATTATTGGCTCGTTTGCGATCCTCTTTACCATCGCCCCGGTGCTGGCGCTCGCCATGGCCGTGGTGACGGCGGCTTTTGCGGTCATCATGTTTTGGCAGAACATGCGTATGCGCGAGGTTTTTAGCGACAACCGCAAAAAGATCAGCGGCATCAATGCGCAGCTGCAGGATTCGCTTGCGGGCATGCGCGTAGTCAAGAGCTTTGCCAACGAGGAGACCGAGCGCGCCAAGTTCCGTGCCTCTAACGATCGCTACCTTTCGTCCAAGGAGAACATGTATCACGCCATGGGCGTCTATACCGCGACGTATGGCCTGCTCTCGGGTGTGCTCTATGTGATCGTGGTGCTGCTGGGCGGCTGGCTGGTCGCCCAGGGACAGCTGCAGGCGGTCGATATGGCGACCTTTGCACTCTATATTTCGCTGTTCTGCACGCCGCTCGAGACGCTCGTCAATTCGGCCGAAACGTATCAGAAGGCTATCGCCGGCTTTAAACGTATGGACGAGGTGCTCTCGACCGCGCCGGATATCCAGGACAAGCCGGGCGCTACGGATCTGCAGGTGACTGCCGGCGCCGTGGAGTATCACGACGTGTGCTTTAACTACGAGGATGTCGAGCTGGGCGAGGGCTATGCCGACGAGCGTCCCGTTATCGACCATATGAATCTGTCCATCAAGCCCGGGCAGACCATCGCGCTGGTTGGCCCTTCGGGCGGTGGCAAGTCCACGACCTGTTCGCTGCTGCCGCGCTTTTATGACGTGGCTGCCGGATCCATTAGCATCGACGGCCAGGACGTGCGCGATGTGACGCAGCAGAGCCTGCGCCGCGCCATCGGCCTGGTGCAGCAGGATGTCTATCTATTTGACGGTACGATTGGCGAGAACATCGCCTACGGCAAGCCGGGCGCCACGGCAGAAGAGATCGCCGAGGCCGCCCGTCGCGCCAACATCGATGCCTTTATCGAGTCGCTTCCGCAGGGCTACGACACCGTGGTGGGCGAGCGCGGCAGCCGTCTTTCGGGCGGACAGAAGCAGCGCGTTGCCATCGCGCGCGTGTTTCTCAAGAACCCCAAGATCCTGATTTTGGACGAGGCGACGAGTGCTTTGGATAACGAGAGCGAGGAGGCGGTGCAGGAGTCACTCGAAGAGCTGGCACGCGGCCGCACCACGATTATTATCGCCCACCGTCTTTCGACCATTAAGCATGCCGATGAGATTGCGACCGTTGAGCATGGTCGCGTTGTGGAGCGTGGCACGCACGAGGAGCTTCTCGCCCGTGGCGGCACCTATGCCCGTTACTATCGAATGCAGTTCGAAGGTGCGCGTGCGCACGAGCTCGACTGATTGATATGACAGGAAGTTTATGGCTGACAAGAACCCTTTGACTCCGGAAGAAGTGACGGAGTTATTCTCCGAAATCGATGCATCCGGCGTCTTGGATCCCACGCTCGCCAAAAAGCGTACCGAGCGCATGCGTGAGAAGGAGGCTGCGGCCAAGCGCGGTGACAAAGCGGCGCTAGCGCAGCTGCGCAGCGAGGACCGCGCGAGCCAGGCAAAACATATCGACCCGCTGTCCGAGGACGATCCTTCGGGCTCGCAGGTGAGCCATACCATTACGAAGACCGCGATGGCCGTGGTCATCGGTATTTTGGTGCTGATCGTGGGCATGCAGATTGGCTACGGCGTGATGCGTCGTCTGAACACCGCCAACCTGTCCGAGAGCGTTTCGGTCGATACCGTTTCGACCGCGCTCAAGGGTGGACTTGAATGGGGCAACGGCTTTACGCAGTTCCCGCTCGACTTCACCGTCGATGAAGCCGATGAACGCACGGGCACGGTCGAGGTGACGGTGTTGGACACATCGTCTGCCAACGAGCTCGAGCTGCTGTCCAACGGGCAGATTCAGGCCGCGGCGCTTGCGACCAACGCGTTGCTCAACGATAAGATCGACCGCGTGGTGTATAACGTTCACGCCTATATCGACGAGGATAGCAACATTCAGCACGATTCCTTCTTTGGCATGTTCCCCGCGCGCGGCCACCAGAGCGCCATTTTGACGTTCGTGTGGACCAAGAGCTCATCCAACGCCACGAGTATCGACTGGAAGATGCGCATCGTGAGTATGGATGACACCATCGCCGAGCGCATTCAGAAGCAGGTGAACTCGGTGTCGTCGTTGATTGAGGACCCGGTGGTGAGCCAGACCAAGATTGACGAGGAAAAAGCCGAGCGCGATCTGGAGCATCGTCTGCATGGCCGCGAGATTTTCCGTGGCGGCAAGCCCGATCGCACACCGTCCGAACTGCTGGAGCAGGACAAGAAAAAATAAGACGCCATCATCCCGCGTGAGCCACAAGCCCCGCGGGATGATTTTTCTGGGACGGGGATTAAAAAACATTATGCATAGAAAGTCATAATTATCATTTCGTAAACATTTCGATGAAATTAACGCCATGAGGCATGCTTGCGGTTACAATACCGCGAGGCCTAACTACACACCTTTAAGCCGGTCCTGTGAGACCGGGAAGGAGAATTATGGCGAACAACCATACCGCGGGCGCTGCCGCCCGCACCTTCGCGCCCAGCGAGCTTTGCCAGCGTATGCTGGCCAAAACCAGCAAGGGCACCTGCGGTCCCTGCATCCTGTATCTTGAGGATGGGACCATTTTTTATGGACGTGCATGCGGCGCTGAGGGCACCGCGACCGGCGAAGTTTGCTTCAACACCTCGCTCGAGGGCTACTTTGAGGTCATGACCGACCCGAGTTATGCCGGCCAAATCGTAACCATGACCTATCCGCAGATCGGCAACTACGGTATCGACGAGACCGACGTCCAGTCGGCCTTCCCCGGCGACGCCGTGCGCCCTGCGAGCGCTCCGGCTATGCGCGGCATGATCGTTCGCGACATGTGCACCACGCCTTCTAACTGGCGCTCGGCCGTCAGCGTGCCGGAGTATCTGCGCGCCCACGGCATCGTCGCTATCGAGGGCGTCGACACCCGCGCTCTGGTGCGCCATCTGCGCGACAATGGTTCCAAGATGGGCATTATCTCGACCGAGATCTTCGACGTCGACGAGCTTGCCGAGCGTCTGGCCGCAGCGCCCACGCTGGTAGGCGAGAACCTGGTCAAGACCGTAAGTTGCCCCGTACCTCACGAGTTTGTGGCCGCCGATCTGCCTGCCACGCATGACTTTGCGCTTTCGGCTGCCGCTCCTGCCCGTCACAAAGTGGTCGCATACGACTGCGGTGTGAAGCGCGGCATTCTGGAGGGGCTGGTCCGCGCCGGCTGCGACCTTACCGTCGTGCCGTGGGACACGCCTGCCCAGCAGGTGCTCGACATGAATCCCGACGGCGTCTTTTTGTCCAATGGCCCCGGCGACCCCGACGCCGTGGTGGAGACCTACGAGCAGGTGCAGCAGCTGATCGGCAAGGTGCCGGTCTTTGGTATTTGTCTTGGTCACCAGATGATCAGCCTGGCCTGCGGCGCCCAGATGGAAAAGCTTAAGTTCGGTCACCGCGGTGGCAACCAGCCGGTTATGAACCTGGTAAGCCGCCGTGTGGAGATCACCGCGCAAAACCATGGCTTTGGCCTGCTGTTCCCCAGCTTGGGCAAGCTTGTCTCCGAGCTTTCCGGCGGCGAGACCGAGCATGCGGCCGATGGAGATCTGCGCGTCTGGGTGCGCCGCGGAATCGCGCCGGTCGTGATGAACGAGCGCTTTGGTCGCATTCGCCTGACACATGTGAACCTCAACGACGGCACCGCCGAGGGCATCCAGCTGCTCGACGCACCGTGCTTCTCGGTCCAGTACCACCCCGAGGCCTCGCCTGGCCCCACCGATGCCCACTATCTCTTTACCGCCTTTACGCGACTCATGGACGGCGAGGAGAACTACCTGGACATCGACACCGCGAAGGACCGCCTTGCCGGCTGGAACTTTGCCGACGATGGTTCCGCCGTTCTACCGAACGGCGGACCGGTCGACGCTGCGGCTGCATCTGGCACATCATCTTGCCGCTCTGCTTCGGACGCGCGGGCATAAGCCCAGCGCGCCCTCGCATCACGGCAACCTGATGCACCAGCTGCACCCTCGCTGACTTTTCCAAAACATTGAGTCAGCCTCTCTAGGAGGTTTTAAACATGCCGAAACGTACTGACATCAAGCGTATCCTCGTCATTGGTTCGGGCCCCATCGTCATCGGCCAGGCCTGCGAGTTCGACTACTCCGGCGCCCAGGCCTGCAAGGTGCTCAAGGAGGATGGCTTTGAGGTCATCCTGGTCAACTCCAACCCGGCGACCATCATGACCGACCCGGGCTTGGCCGACCGCACCTATGTCGAGCCCATCACCGCCGAGTTTATCGAGCGCGTAATCAAGAAAGAGCACCCGGACGCGCTGCTGCCCACGCTGGGCGGCCAGACCGGTCTGAACGCCGCCGTCGAGCTGGCGAAAGACGGTACGCTCGACAAGTACGGCGTCGAGATGATCGGCTGCGACCTGGCCGCCATCGAGCGCGGCGAGGACCGCAAGCTCTTTAACGAGGCCATGGCCGAGATTGGCCTGGAGGTCGCGCGCTCGGGCTATGCCTACAGCGTGGCCGACGCCGAGGCCATCGCCGAGCGCGTGGGCTATCCCTGCGTGCTGCGTCCGAGCTTTACCCTCGGTGGCGCCGGCGGCGGCATCGCGCACACCCACGAGGAGCTCGTCTCCATTGTGAGCCAGGGCCTTGAACTCTCGCCTGCCCACGAGGTGCTGGTCGAGGAGTCCATCGAGGGTTGGAAAGAGTACGAGATGGAGGTCATGCGTGACCACGCCGGCAACGGCATCATCGTGTGCTCCATCGAGAACCTCGACCCCATGGGCGTGCATACCGGCGACTCCATCACCGTGGCGCCGGCGCAGACCCTCTCCGACCTTGAGTATCAGCGCATGCGTGTCGCCTCGCTCGCCATCTTGGAGAAGATCGGCGTCGAGACCGGCGGCTCCAACGTGCAGTTTGCCGTGAACCCCCAGACCGGTCGCTTGATCGTCATCGAGATGAACCCGCGCGTGAGCCGTTCGTCCGCGCTGGCCTCCAAGGCCACGGGTTTCCCCATCGCTAAGGCCGCCGCGCGCCTGGCTGTGGGCTACACGCTCGACGAGATCGTCAACGACATTACCAAGGCAACGCCTGCCTGCTTTGAGCCCACGATTGACTACTGCGTTGTCAAGGTGCCGCGCTTTGCCTTCGAGAAGTTCAAGGGTACCGACCCCACGCTCACCACGCGCATGAAGGCCGTGGGCGAGATTATGGCGATCGGCCGCACCTTTGAGGAGGCCTTTGGCAAGGCCATGCGCTCGCTGGAGGACGGCCACCAGGGTATCTGCGCCGGTGGCAAGGAGGGTGCCGATAAGCTGAGCGACGACGAGCTCGCTCAAGCCGTGGCCACGCCGACCGAGCACCGCATCTTCTTTGTGGTCGAGGCCCTGCGCCGTGGCTGGGACATCGCTCGCATCCATGCCA
>CAUAJB010000026.1 GCA_958429225.1 uncultured Collinsella sp. | reverse complement strand
ATTAACCTCGAGACCGCTGCCGAGGCCTATGGCAACCACGTTGACATGCTCCCCGACTTTGACCTGGTCGTCCTGGCCCCGCAGGCTGCCAGCTACTTGGCCGACCTGCAGAAGGACTGCGAGCGCGTGGGCAACAAGTGCGTCGCCTGCCGCGGTAAGCAGTACATCGAGCTCTCCCAGAACGGCGACAAGTCTCTCGCCTTCGTAAGCGAGCAACTCTCGAAGTAAGTAACGCTCAGGGCCAGCCGACCATCAGCAGCCGGCTGGCCCTTCGATTTAGACGATTGGATCATCATGTCCGTTAACCCTGCTAGCGTCACTAACCCGCCTGCGCAGTTTCCCGAGGACTTTGTCTTTGGCGGCGCCACTGCTGCCTACCAGGTAGAGGGCGAGACCCGCACTCACGGTAAGGGCAAGGTTGCCTGGGACGACTTCCTGGAGGCCCAGGGGCGCTTTTCCCCCGATCCCGCCTCGGACTTCTACAACCAGTACCCCGTCGACCTTGAGCTGTGCGAGGAGTTTGGTATCAACGGCATTCGTCTCTCCATCGCTTGGAGCCGCATCTTCCCCAACGGCACCGGTGAGATTAACCCCGAGGGCGTCCAGTTCTATCACGACCTTTTCGCCGAATGTCACAAGCACCACGTTGAGCCGTTTGTCACGCTGCATCACTTCGATACGCCGCTGCCCCTCTTTGAGAAGGGCGACTTCCTCAACCGCGAGACCATCGACGCCTTTGTGGACTTTGCCACCTTCTGCTTTAAGGAGTACGCCGACCAGGTGACCTACTGGTTCACCTTTAACGAGATCTGGGCGGACGCCTCCAACACCTACATCGAGGGCACCTTCCCCGGTGGCGTCAAGGCGCATCTTGCCGAGGCCTTCCAGTGCGAGCACAACATGATGCTCGCCCACGCCAAGGCCGTACTGGCCTTCCACAACGGCGGCTTTAAGGGCAAGATCGGCGTCATCCAGTCGTTGGAGTTTAAGTATCCGCTCAACGAGAACGACCCCGCCGACATTAAAGCCGCCAATAACGAGCACGTGCTGCAGAACCAGTTCTTGCTCGACGCCACCTTCCGCGGCGACTATGCTCCCGACACCCTCGAGTGCGCCAACCGCCTGGCTGCCGTCTCGGGCGGCACCATCGAGATCCCGGACGAGGATCTGAAAATCATGCGCGAGGCCGCGCTCTACAACGACTACTTGGGCGTTAACAACTACCAGTGTCGCTTCCTCAAAGCTTACGATGGCGAGAACGACCTGCACCACAACGGTACGGGCGAGAAGGGCACCGGCCGCTGGCGCGTTAAGGGTATTGGCGAACACGTGAACAAGCCCGGCATCCCCACCACCGACTGGGACTGGATCATCTATCCCGAGGGCCTGTTCGATCTGCTCGTCTACATTAAGCAGCGCTACCCCAACTACAAGCAGATTTTCATCACCGAGAACGGCATGGGCTACAAGGACCCCTACAAGGACGGTTTTGTGGACGACCAGCCGCGCATCGACTACATCGAGCAGCACCTGCGCTGGCTGCTCAAGGCCATGGAGGTGGGCGTCAACGTGGGCGGCTACTTCCTGTGGAGCCTGCAGGATCAGTTCTCCTGGACCAATGGCTACAACAAGCGTTATGGCTTCTTCTACGTTGACTTTGAAACCCAGAAGCGCACGCCCAAGGCAAGCGCGTACTGGTATAAGCACGTGGCGCAGACCCGTCGTCTGGACTAGCGGCTTGCGGGGTTGTCTGCTCACACAACCTGTCCCCATTTCTCAGCCGGGGGCGACACGTCACACGGCGCGCCGCCCCCGGCCTTTTTTGGGCAGGTCGGAAGCCGTTTGTCTCGATCTGTAACATCTAGCTGGTTATTTCACCCTTAACTGTTACAGATCGAGACAAATGGAATAAGCGGGACCGAATTGTCTAAATCTGTAACACTAAAACCGGTTTTGGACGTCTAGTTGTTACAGATTGAGATAAACGCACAGGGCAATCCTCTCAATCTCAATCTGTAACATCTAGCTGAGATTTTCGGCCCTACCTGTTACAGATTGAGATGAACGAGCCGAGCACGCCTACGCCCGCAGATCCCTCACGCTGGAACGCTCGACCAACACGCCCGAGACGAGCGTACGACTTCTGGAGCTCGGGGCTTCCAGACCTGCGACGACCTCGTTAAGCGCACGGATGCCCAGTTCGCGGTGGCGAAACTTCACCGACGTCAGAATCGAGTTGGGAATCGTCTTGTAGAGCTCATCGTCGAAGCCGATCACGGACACGTCGTCGGGCACATTGAGCCCTTTGTCACGTAGAGCCATCATCACGCCGTTTGCCATGCAGTCGTTAGCAGCGAGGACCGCCGTGCAATCGGGCTTATCGGCAAGCACAAGGCCCGCGGCATAGCCACTATCCGCATTCCAATCGCCTTGCAGAGGCTCGGGCGGCTCAATGCCACGTGCCTCGAGTGCCGCTCGCCAACCTTTCATACGGCACTGGCTCGACAGTGACTCTTTCTTACCAGAGACGAAGTACACGTTCTTGTGCCCGTGGTTCAAGAAGTACTCGCACGCCATGCGCGCGCCGCCCTCTTGGTCGTCACTGACAGTGGAGCAGGTAGGATGTTCCATCGGCGTGATAATCACCGTCTTGAGGTCTTTCGGCGCCTCAAAGGTATCAAAGTCATCGACCATCTGACGCAGGTTGAAGATCATGCCGTCAACAGGCAGCTGCGACATCCTGCGCGCCGCTTCGGCAAGGGTCATCTTCTCCCCCGCCCGCTTTTTGATCATCGTGAGCGCAAAGCCGCGTTCTTCGGCGGCATCGGCGATGCCGTCAATCATGTCCACGGCACCGCCCGACAAGTGGAACAGCACCACGCCGATACACCCGTAACGGCCCAACTTGAGCGAACGCGCGGCAAAGTTGGTTCGAAACCCGAGCGCCTCCATTGCGGAATGGACCTTATTGCGTGTCGACTCTCGCACGCTATCGGGCTCGTTGATCACGCGCGACACCGTCTTGAGAGAAACACCCGCAGCAATCGCCACATCGTTCATTGAGACATTTTTCTTGTCCATCGTTGCCACTACTTCTCCAGTCGGTTTTGCATCGCTTGTTTTTTGCGTTCTAGCATACACTACCTGCCCGACTGACAAATCAGCCGTTTATCGGACAATATCGACCGTTCACCCGTAAATCCTTGTTGCTCTTCCAAAAATGTCTTACGTTGTCATTAACGAAATGACAACGTTGTCATTTCGCAATGCCTTCCTTAAGCAGGAAGGTTTCCGGGCAGTCCTGACCATCCATCGACGACCAGTTCCATCCACATGCATCGCGCATCGAGCAGCAAAGGAGCTCTATGGACGCCATCGTAAAGATGCTCGAAAAGCATCAACCGTTCTTTGAGAAGATATCGAGGAACATCTACCTCCAGGCCATTAAGGACGGATTCCTTGGGTGCATGCCCATCGTCCTCACCTCTTCGATCTTTCTGCTGATCGCCACGCTTCCCGGCGTAGTCGGCGTCACGCTGCCCCAGCCGCTCATCGACTGGTGCAACAAGCTGTACAACTTCACCATGGGTGTTATGGGCATCATGGTTGCCGGCACCACTGCCAAGAACTTCACGGCTTCCATGAACCGTCGCATGCCCGCCGGCAAAGTGCTCAACGACGGTTCCACCATGGTGGCCGCCCAGTGCAGCATGCTGCTGCTCGCAGTCACGCAGTTCACCACCAAGTTCAACGGCTCCGAACTTTCGGTCTTCGATTGCACCAGCATGGGCACGCGCGGTCTGTTCTCGGCCTATATCGCCGCGTTCATCACCGTGTGGGTCTACAAATTCTGCGTCTCGCGCGATCTGACCATTAAGCTGCCCAAGGAGGTCCCGGGCGCCATCGCTCAGAACTTCCGCGACATTATCCCCTTTGGCGGCGCCGTCATCATCTGCGGCATCATCGATGTCGTCGTGCGCAACCTCATGGGCGTTCCGTTCTCCGAGCTGCTTATCAAACTGCTCTCCCCGCTCTTCACCGCTGCAGAAACCTATCCTGGCCTTATCCTTATCCAGGCAGCCACCGCGTTCTTCTGGTTTATCGGCGTCCACGGCCCCTCGATCGTCCAGCCGGGCATCGACCCCATCCGTCTTGCCAACCAGGCCGAAAACCTGCAGGTTCTGCTGGCAGGCGGCCACCCCGCCCACTCCCTCACCTTTAACATGTCGCTCGTGGGTGAGTTCGGCGGCACCGGCGCCACGTTCATCGTGCCGCTTCTGCTGATTCTCTTTATGAAGTCCAAGCAGCTCAAAGCCGTCGGCAAGGCCTCGATCGTTCCTGTTGCCTTCGCCGTCAACGAACCGCTGCTCTTTGGCGCGCCGATGATCCTTAACCCCTACATGCTCATCCCCTTTGTTGCCGCCGGCTGCGTCAACGTGAGTGTTGCCAAGTTCTTTATCGATAACGTGGGCATGAACGGCTTCTCCTTCGTGGTGCCTTGGGCTACCCCTGCCCCCATCGGCATCTTCATCACCACGAACTTCCAGCTTATCGCCCTGGTATTTGTCGCAATCATCATCTTGCTGGACGCCATCATCTACCTGCCGTTCTTGAAGGCATACGATAAGCTGCTCTGCGACCAAGAGGCCGAGCGCGCCGCCGAGCTGGGACTCGAGTCCGATGGTGCCGCTTCCGTCGCCGCCAACGCCTCTACGCCCGCTGTCGAGCAGGCCACCGCTTCCGTCGAGACGACCGTTGCCGCCGCCGACAGCAAGCCTGTCGCCGATCAGCCCGAGCCCGCTGCCGATGCATCCGCCAAGAAGGATGTCGATGGCCTGAAGGTCCTCGTCCTGTGCGCCGGCGCCGGCACCTCTGCCATGCTTGCCAACGCCATCAAGGAAGGTGCCGCACAGACCGGAGAGAACATCGCTTCCTCCGCAGGCGCCTATGGCCAGCACACTGCCATCATGGATCAGTACGACGTCATCGTGCTTGCCCCGCAGGTTCGTAGCTACTACAACGACATGAAGGCCGACACCGATCGTCTGGGCATTAAGCTGCTCGCCCCGCGCGGCAAGGAATATATCGACCTTACTCGCGACCCCGCTGGCGCCATCAAGTGGCTCCGCGAGAACCTCGACTAGTTCCTCCCTCTGTTGGTGCCCGGATCCCCAGTTCGGGCACCTCTCCCTATTCGTATCCCACAGAAAGGATGACTCATGACCAATCCCATGCAGTTCCCCGACGGCTTTGTGTTTGGCGGCGCCACCGCCGCTTACCAGGTTGAGGGCGAGACCCGCACGCACGGCAAGGGCAAAGTGCCCTGGGACGATTTCCTGGCTGCTCAGGGTCGCTTCTCCCCCGACCCCGCAAGCGACTTCTACAACAAATATCCGGTCGATATCGACTTGTGCCAGCGTTTTGGCATCAACGGTATTCGCGTCTCCATCGCTTGGAGCCGTATCTTCCCCAGTGGCACCGGCGAGATTAACCCCGAGGGTGTCGCCTTCTATCACGAGCTTTTTGCCACCTGCAACAAAGCTGGCGTTATCCCCTATGTCACGCTCGATCACTTTGACACGCCCGAGGTCTTCTACCAGGACGGCGGCGAGGGTTTCCTGACGCGCACGACCATCGATGCCTTTGTCGAGTACGCCAAGTTCTGCTTTGCCGAGTTCACCGAGGTCAAGCACTGGTTTACCTTTAACGAGATTCCCGCGACCGCCGAAGGCAGCTTTATCGTCGGCAACTGGCCGCACGGCGAGAAGTATCGCCTGGACAAGGCCTTCCAGCTCATGCACAACATGATGGTGGCCCACGCCAAGGCTGTCGTCGCCTTTCATGAGGGCGGCTTTGAGGGCGAGATCGGCATTGTCCAGAACCTGGAGCCCAAGTATCCCCTCGATCCCAACAGCGCTGCCGACTGCGAGGCCGCCCGCATGGCCGACGTCATCAACAACCGCTGGGTACTCGACGCCACCTTCCGCGGCCACTATGCAGCCGACACCATGGAGGCCGCGACCAAGCTGGCCCATATCGCCGGCGGCGAGCTCGACGTCCGCGACGAGGACATCGCCGCGCTGACCGCCGCGCTCCCCTACAACGATTGCCTGGGCGTCAACACCTACAAGTGCCAGTTCCTGCGTGCCGCCGAGGGCGAAAACGACATCAACCACAATGGCACCGGCGACAAGGGCTCCTCGCGCTGGTTCCTCAAGGGCGTGGGCGAGTCATGCGTGCGCGAAGGCGTACCTACCACCGATTGGGACTGGATCATCTATCCCGAGGGCCTCTACGACCTGCTGCTGCGTATTAAGAACGATTACCCCAACTACAAGAAGATCTACATCACCGAGAACGGCATGGGCTATAAGGACGACTTCGAGGACGGCTTTATCGACGACGCCCCTCGCATCGACTACATGCGCCAGCATCTCGCATGGATCCTCAAGGCGATTGACGGCGGCGTGAACGTCGACGGTTACTTTGTGTGGTCGCTGCAGGACCAGTTCTCCTGGACCAACGGTTACAACAAACGTTACGGCCTGTTCTACATCGACTTCGAGACCCAGAAGCGCTATCCCAAGGCGAGCGCGTACTGGTACAAGAACGTCGCGGAGACCGGCCTGCTTATGGCCTAACTTTTGCCGCATACCCCCTGTCGGCCGCATGCGAATCCCTCCACGGGTTCGCATGCGGCCTATTTTTTTGCTCGGCCCGTGCAGGCCGTTTGTCTCGATTTGTAACATCTAGCAGGGATTTTCAATCCTAACTGTTATAGATTTAGACGAACGGGCGACCAGGGCTGAAAGATCTCAATCTGTAACACGTAGCCCACTTTCGACCGTCTAACTGTTACAGATCGAGACAAACGAACGGTCCGAACTTGAAGATCTCAATCTGTAACACGTAGCCGAGTTTTTCGATCCCAACTGTTACAGATTGAGACGATTCGACGGTACCGGTCGCTTGGACACACCGTGGTACAATTATGCCACGACGCAAAGGAGGTACCCATGTCCGCTTGTGTGCCCGTCCGAGACATGAAGGACACTGCCACATTCACCGCACTTGTTGAGTCTGAGCGCGACGTCACCGTAACTAAGAACGGCTACGAGGCCATGCACTGCATCAGCAGCGACCAGTATCGCCTCATGCAAGAAGAAATCGCCAAGGCAAAACTGCTGTCTCGTATGATGTTGGCAGAAGACGAAATATCGCAAGGCGACTACAGCGACTACGACTCCTTCGCGACCGCGATACGAGACAAATATGACCTATAACGTCGTTATACTCAAAAGCGCGCGATATGAGTACGAGAGTATCGTCGGGTACCTTGCTCAAATCCTCAAGAATCCGCGTGCAGCAGGCAATTTTGTCGCTGAGTTTGAATATCAGCTTGATCTGCTTCGCGAGCAGCCGCTCCTACGTCCCCTCTCGCATATGCAAGAGCTGGCGGCACGTAATTACCGATCGTTTCCCGTCAACAACTACGTGTGCCTTTATAAGTTTGAGCACGAAACAATCTATATCGCTCACATCTTTCATCAGTCACAGGACTACGCCCGCCTGGTCTAACCCACAAGCTGAATACTTGGCCCGAGCACATTTGCGCGTCAACGTGAAGCGGTAATCCCCGCGCCGACAGGGGGCAGAAGTATCGCCTGCAGCGTTAGTTAGCAGATGACCTGCGTATGCTCCTCGATGGCGGCGCGGTCCTCGGCGGCGATACCCGGCTCGCACACCACGGCATCCAGGCTGTCCAGGCGGCAGAAGGTGTAGAAGTCACGCTTGCCGATCTTGCTGGAGTCGGCGATCAGATAGCGCGAGTCGGCCTTGCTAAAGGCGAGCTCCTGGATACGACCCTCGTCCATGTTGGACGTAGATACGTCACCGTCCAAGATGCCGTTGGCGCCGATAAACGCTGCATCGATACCCAGTGCACGCAGGGTATCCTCGGCCGTTGGTCCCACAAAAGCGGCGGTGCGGCGACGGTACATACCGCCCACGAGGCACAGGTCACAGTCTTCGCGGGCCTCGAGCAGGTTAAACACCGAAAGCGAATTGGTCACGATACGCAGGCGAAACGCCGGCAGCATCGAGGCCATCTGCTCAACCGTAGTGCCCGTACCCAAAAAGATGGTCGAGCCTTCCTCGATAAGCTCCACAGCACGGCGCGCAATCTGCAGCTTTTCCTCGGCATGCTTAGTGCGCTTTTCGCTGTGCGAATACTCGTGGCGCAACATAGCGTGAGGACGGCCCTGTGCACTGCGGGCTCCGCCGTGCACGCGCTCGATCTCGCCCAGGCTCGCAAGCTCCTCAAGGTCACGACGAATCGTCATATCCGAGACACCTAACGCATCTGAGATCTCCTTAACCGAGACCGTGCCCTGCTCTTCGAGCAGCTGACGAACCCTATCCTGTCGCTCTGCCTTAATCACGATGAATCCTCGCCGTTCTTTGCGCGCATATCATTCAAACAGTAACGAACAAATTGTATCAGACTCGTGCGCGTCAAAAATGAACGCCCGCACAGCTCCAATCATCACTTTTTTGAGAAAAATACCCCCTGCTTTAGTGGGGTGTAGTGATAATCTCGCTTGTTCGCGCTACAGTTTGTCGGAAATACCTCGATGTTAGGAACCAAATGATCACTTCCGAGCTTTTCGGCACCGCGCCGTGCGGTACCCCCGTTCATCGTTACACCCTCAACGGGCCCGAGATCTGCGTTCGCATTATGGACTATGGCGCCACCGTGCTGGGTATCGATGTGCCCGACATTCCCGGCAACGTGCGCGATGTGGTGCTGGGCTTCGATAAGCTCGAGGATTACTTTGACAACCCCGCCTGCTTTGGCGCGACCATCGGCCCCGTGGCAAACCGCACCGCGGGCGCCACGATCACCATCGACGGCACGGACTGGCGTATGCCGGCCAACGAGGGCGTCAACAACCTGCACAGCGATCTTGAGCACGGCCTGCACAAGCGCGTATGGGATGTTGAGCTCGACGAGGTCCACAATGCCGTGCGCATGACCACCTCGCTTGAGGATGGCGAGCTGGGCCTACCCGGCAACCGCACTTTTACGGCCATGTTTACCGTGACGCGCACCGGCGTCTTTCGTGTCGAGTATGGCTGCGAGAGCGACCGCGCCACCTACGTGTCCATGACCAACCACACGTACTTTAACCTTGCCGGCCATAACGCCGGCATGGACTGTGAGCACTTCTTTGTCGCCAACGCTGCCCATTACCTGCCCATTAACGAGCAGAACATCCCCACCGGCGAGATCGCTCCGGTCGAGGGCACGCCGTTTGACTTCCGCGAGCTGCGTCCCGTCGCTCCCGGCATGGAGGCCGACGATCCGCAGATTAAGCAGGCCCGTGGCTACGATCACTGTCTGTGCATCGATGGCTATCAGTACGGCCGTAATCTGCGCCGCGCGATGCATGTTGAGGAGATGTGGACCGGTCGTGAGCTGGACTACTACACCACCGCCCCGGGCGTGCAGCTCTACACCGGCAACTGGCTGGGCGACGAGCACGCCAAGGACGATGCCAACTATGGCTGGGGCGCCGGCTTTGCCCTCGAGGCCGAGATGTACCCCGACACGCCGCACCAGTCGCTGTTCCCGCAGGGCATTGTGGGCCCGGGTCACCCCTACAGCAATGTGATCGAATACCACTTTATGAGGCACTAAACGCACGGCGCAACATATCGCACAGTAGCGCCCGCCGGCACCGCCGCCGACGGGCGTTTTGCTGCCTAGTCATTGGGGACGTTCTTAAATGACCAGTTGGATGGGGTCGGGATTGGAGCTGGGGAGGTGGCGAATTTCTAGTTCTACTCCGAGCTTTTGCAACTCTCTGAGAGCAGCGACGTCTGTGTCGTCTACGGCAACGGCGGGCGTTATGGGGTGCTTGCCCTCCCCCGCTTGCATATGGCCGATGCTGATCTTGGTTATTGGCACGCCGCCCTTAACCAGTGCGAACGCATCGGCGGGTGAGGCCACCATGATCAGAATCCATTGACGCGGTGTCGCGGTGCGAATGATGTCGACGGTCCTTTGCACCGAGAAAAACCGCGTCCAGACGCCTTCTGGCGCCGCCACCCTCATGGGTGCCCATTGGCGCGAATCCGCCGCGATCTCATCGTTGACGATTAGGACAAGGTTGGAACCCACGGCCTCGTTCCACAGCTCAACGTCTTGCCCGTAAATAAACCGGTCATCGATACGTGTAAGAAGAATCTTGGGTTGAGCCATGGCAGCCCCATTCTGTTTGAGACCCGTAAGAGCAAGACATCGCGTCTCCAATATTAGTGCATTTAAAGTGAGAAAAGCCGTCAGAGCCCTTGCGCGGATGTGCGATGTCCCGTATCATAGACAGCCGTTGACGCCTCAGTTGCGTCACCACATGGCCGCCAGCGTAGCTCAGTTGGTAGAGCACCGCTCTCGTAAAGCGGGGGTCACCGGTTCGAGCCCGGTCGCTGGCTCCATTGCACAAGACAGCCGCCTTCGGGCGGCTTTTTTGTTGCCGATTTTGAGTGTGTATGCGCCAACCCAAGCATCGTCACGGCTTCAGCTCCCCCATTCATAAACAGAAAACCCCGCCAAACGTGATTCCCCTAGGGAAAACACGCTTGGCGGGGTCGTAGCGTGATTCCCCTAGGGGAATCACGCCAGCAGACGAACAGCTCAGCCGAGCAGCTCTTTACTCTTCCCAGTAAGCGTCTGCAAGCAGCTTAAAGCAGATCTTCTTGACCGGCTGCGCGCCATCGCCCGGGAACTCGAGCGTGGGCATATGAGGCTCGCCGGCAACGAACAGCGCAAACTTATCGTCAGCAAGATCGCCGGCAATCGAAGCGTCGGAATCGACCAGATCGTAGTCGTCCTTCTCGTCAAACTCCTGGACCAGCGTCAGGCTGCCCGTGGCCACCTTAAAGGCCTCGCGACCCTCGACATCGATCTGCAGGTCGTGATAGCGCTGATGCGTCTCATAGTGAGCCTCGGCTTCGGGACGCGTCGTGGGAGCCATGACGTTCGCAAAGACCTTGTCGCCCAGAATCGGATGGCTGCCGACCGCGAGCTTCGCCGGATCGTTCTCCTCGAGCCAATCGATCAGCACGTCGAGGCCCTTGAGCATTCCACGGTACTCCTCGATATCGCCCAATGCACCGTAAATCATCTAAATCCCCTCTCGGATCGTTTCTTTGGCGGCTACTCGGCAAACGCATTACCGACGCTGTTGCCACCCACATGCGTCTCGACCAGGGTAAGGTCGGGATTGAACACGACAGTGTCGGCGTCGCGCCCCGGCATAATGCTACTGCACTTGTCGTCGACATGAGCTAGCAACCGATGCCGGGGCCGCAGCACAAGCTCCTACAGCTCGGTCACGACAACGCCGTTGTAAACCTCGTCCCAACGATCCATAACCAAGTGGCCAGTCATGGGATCCATGGCATTGAGCTTGCCGCAGGTGTTGGCGGTACGCAGCACCGTCTCGTCGTCGGCGCCGGCAGCAATCGCATGTGCGAAGCCGGCAATGGTCGAATCGCCAGAGCCCGTAGCGTTAACGGCGGGGATATCGGGGGTCTTGGCGCGGAACGCACGGCCATTGTGGAAGCCAACTGAGCCGGCAGCGCCCATGGATACGACGACCCAGGGGATATCGGAGAAGCGGGCGTCAGAGGCGAGCGCGGAACGGAGCTCGTCCACATCGTCGGTGGTAAAGCTCGTGCCCAGAAGGCCGTTAATTTCGGTCAGGTTAGGCTTAACCAGCTCAGGCTTGACCTCGGACTTGAGCGCAGCCTCAAGCGAGGCACCCGAGGTATCGAGCAGCACCTTGGCGCCGGCGTTCTCGGCAATGCCCGTGATCTTGGCGTAGTAGTCCGCCTCGACGCCGCGGGGCAGCGAACCCGAGATGGTAACGACATCGGCCTTGCTCGCAAGCTCGGCGAACTTGGCGGTAAAGGCATCGAGTTCCTCGGGGGCAATCGTCGGGCCGCTCTCGAGCAACTCGGTCTGGTTGCCAGCATGAAGGATATTGAGGCAAATGCGGGTCTCGCCCTTGATGGGCACAAAATCATTCTTAATGCCATTGGCATCCATGAGCTCGGCCATATAGGCGCCCATATGACCACCAAGCAAGCCGGTTGCCACGACATCGTCGCCCAGCTGGCCCAGGACGCGGGCCACGTTGAGGCCCTTACCGCCGGCGGTCTTTTCGGGCGTCACGCGGTTGACGTCGTCGATAATGAGCTCATCGAGCTGATAGCGCGTATCGACGGACGGGTTCATCGTAACGGTGAGGATCATTTCTAGCTCCTTATCTCGCAGGCTCCTTATGCCTTGCAAAACGAATTGGCTACATGCGACTACAGAATCTCGATTGTGAACGAACGCACGATGGTTTCTTTGGGCTTGGCGATAAGGCAGCCGCGCTTGTGCTCAAGCACGTCATCCTCATCGGAACAGGTCGAGAGGCCGCCCCAGGGCTCAACTGCCACAAAATCACCCTCGGGCTTGCTCCACACAATGAGGTACGGGAAGCCCTCAAAGCTCAGGCGAACGCCCTTGTCCTCGCCCTTTTTGGAAAGCGTGACCTGACGGCTCTCGAGCACGTCAAAGATGGTCTCCGCAAAATCGAAGAGCTCATGCGACAGGGGCAGCGTCTTTCCCACCATGGGGTTCTTGGAGCGCCTGTCCACATCAATCAAGCCAGTCGAAGGAACGGCGGTGCAGAGCTCCGCAGCTTCGTCCTTCTCAAAGCGCAGCTCGTAGTCCGTATAGGACTCGCCCTCGTCGAGCGGACACCTAAAGCCGGGGTGTCCACCGATAAAGAAAGGCATGTCCTCGGTGCCCTCGTTGGTAACCTCATAGGAGACACGCACGGCGGCGTCCTCGAGCGTATAGCGGGCGACAAGTTTAAACGGATACGGATAATCGCTCAGCAATGCAGCGTTATCCTCCGATGCCAGGCACATAGCCAGCTCGTTTGCGCTTTGGCTCAACAGCTTCCACTCCTGCTTGCGCGCAAAGCCGTGGCGAGCGAGCTTTACATGATGCCCGGCAAACGTCATGGCGCTGTTATCGCGCAAACCTCCGCAAATCGGGAAGCAAATCGGTGCCTGGCCGGACCACACGGCGGGATCGCCCTGCCACAAGTACTCGCGACCTCCAGCCTCAATCGAGGTAAACGAGCCGCCGGCCGTGGAGACCTTGATAGAAATCGAATCGTTGGAGAGAGCGTATTCCATTGTCCATCCTTTCGAACAACTGCTTTTTGCTCGCAAGAACCCGTCTCGGCCCTGACCAAAGGACAAACCCGCACGTTCATCGATGCGTCCGGTTTCCCAGGCATGCAACGGGGTACCATACAGACATTGATGCAATTACAGCTGAAAGGCCTTCTTATGCGAACCATCATCCTTTATGCCTCACGCCACCACGGCAATACGAAAAAGCTCGTGGACGCCATCGTCGAGGCGCACCCCGAAATCGATACCCTCGACGTGAAGTCACTCGGTAAAAACGAGTACCCCGACCTGCACGAATACCATCTGATCGGCGTCGCCACGGGCATTTATTACTCCGAGATCGACAAAGATATGGCGCGCGTGCTCACGAACGTGCTGCAGCCGCAGGACAAGGTGTTTGGCCTTATGACCTACGGTGGCAAAAACAAGTGGTACGGCAAGGATATCGATGGCATCTGCCGCATGAGGCAGGCCATCTTTATGGGCGTCTACGGCTGTCCCGGCTTTGATACGTGGGGGCCGTTCAAACTCACCGGCGGTGTCCAGAAGGGGCACCCAACTGCCGAAGAGATTAAGGGAGCTGTCGATTTCTTCGACAAAATCGAAGATGAGTACGGCGATATCATCGTCGAAGAGTATGCCAAGCGCGAGAAGCGTCTAGCATACGAAAAGGAGCATCCCGCGGGGGGTCTTGTGGCCGGCGTCAAGCGCACGGCAAAGAAGATCGCTAACAAGCTGTAACTGTTAAGGTGCTTTTGAGCGTTTAACCCATACGGCGGGTCCGAGCAGATTCGGGCCCGCCGTCTTTTTCTATCGTTACTCGGTAAAGGCGTTGCCGACGCTCTGGCCGCCAACATACGTCTCGACGAGGGTGAGCTCATGGTCGAACACGACAAAGTCGGCGTCGCGACCCGGCATGATGCTGCCACACTTATCCTCGATGTGCGCGGAGCGCGCCGGCACCTCAGTTGCCATGCGAATGGCGATATCGGCGCTGGCGATGCCCCAGTCGACGATGTTCTTGACGCCCTGGGCAAGCGTGAGCACCGAGCCGGCAATGCTCTTGCCGTCGGCGAGCCAGCACAGGTTGTCCTTCATGATGACGTCCATGCCGCCACTGGTGTAGCTGCCCTCGGGCATGCCGCCGCAACCCAGGCAGTCGGTGATGAGCACCGTGTGCTGCCAGCCCTTTGCCTGCAGCAGCGCCTTGATGGCGGCAGGGTTTACGTGCTTGCCGTCACAGATGATCTCGGCGTAGGTCTCGGGCGTGGACATGGCGGCACCCACGACACCGGGCTCACGGTGATGCAGCCCGCGCTGGCCGTTATAGGTATGCGTAAAACAGCTGGCACCGGCGTTGATGGCGGCGATGCACTCATCGTAGGTGGCGTCGGAGTGACCGATGCTGGTCACCACACCCTTGGCGTTCAGCGCAGCTGCATAAGCAGCGGCACCGTCGCGCTCGGCCGCCATGGCGCTCTTAACGATGCGACCACCCGCAGCCTCCTGCCACTGATCGAAGACCTCCTCGGAGGGATCGATAAGATAAGCGGGGTTCTGCGCGCCCACATGCTTCATGGTAAAGAAGGGGCCCTCCAGGTAGATGCCTTGGATACGAGCACCGCAGAAGTCGGGACCGCGGCCCTCGTCAGCCTGGGCGATGGCGGCGCAGGCATCCTTGATCTGCTCGACGCCGTCGGTGAACGTCGTGGGCAGCCAGCTGGTGGTGCCGCGACGAGCGAGCTCAGTCGAGCTGATATCGATTCCCGCGGGGTCGTTATCGGTAGTCGAGTGGTTATAGAAGCCATGAATGTGGGTGTCGACCATGCCCGGCGCGATCCACGATCCCGTGTAGTCCTTGATCTCGCAGGAGGGCTCGTCGGCCTGCCAAGCGCCAAAGACGCCGTCCTCGACCATGAGATAGCCGCCCAGTTGCGGGCCTGCCGGCAAGAAGAACTTGTCAGCCTTAATTGCGTACGTGCTCATATGCACTCCTTGCTTCTTGAAGCAGTTGACCGTGGCTATACTTATACCCGGTCCATGTAAAAACAAAAAGCGCCCGCCCGCCGTTATGAGCGGACGGGCGCCCTTACAGGGGGACGCGATTAAGCGGTGAAGGGGTGAATCGTCACGCCCTTAACCACGCGGTTGACCGTGCCGGTGGGGCTCGGCGTATCGGGCGTGTTGCCCACGCGCAGGGAGTTGAGCAGGCTGATAGCCTGGGCAAACATCACGAACGGCAGAGCAAGGTAGCCCTCGGGAAGCGCCTCGTATCCCTTAAAGGTGAAGGACTCACCCTCATAGACGGTGGCACCTTCCTGCTGAACAGCGACGGTGTGCTGAGCGATATCGTCGCCACCGATCTCGTTGAGGATGTCGATGTCGTACTGACGGGTGTAGGCGTCGTTGTTGACGAACACGAAGACGAGCGTCTTATCGTCGACGAAGGACTTAGGTCCGTGACGATAGCCCATGGAGGTGTCGTAGGAAGTAGCGACCAGACCGTGAGCAAGCTCGAGGATCTTGAGCTGGCTCTCCTGGGCAAGGCCACCGAAGGAGCCAGAACCCAAGTAGGTCACGCGGTTGAAGTCGCCAGCGAGGTAATCGGCGACCTCGGACTCGCGAGCGATAACCTCCTCGCCCATCTTGGCGATGGTCTCGACCCACTCGGCCTTCTGCTCGTCAGAGGCAGTGTCGAAAATAAGGGTGGAGAGCAGGGTCATGCAGGAATAAGAACCAGTCATGGCGAAGCCCTTATCGTTGGCGCGCGGAATGAGCAGCGTCAGCGCGTTGGGATCATCGGCAGACTCGACGGCGAGCTTGCCCTCGGGAGCGCAGGTGATGTTGAGGAACTTGACGTTGTGGACGAGCTCCTTGGCAACGGCGACGGCGGCAAGGCTCTCGGGGCTGTTGCCAGAGCGGGCAAAGGAAACCACGAGCGTGGGATCCTCGGCGCGCAGGAAGTCGCGCGGGGCGCTCACGATGTCGGTCGTGGCGATGGGCTTAAAGTCGTAGAGATCAGTGTTGCCGGCGTGACGCAGGTACGGAGCGCAGGTATCGCCAACGTAGTCGGACGTACCGGCACCGGTGAAGACAACGGACAGACGGCCCTCGCCCATAGCGCGAGCCTCGGCCAGGAAGGCCTCGATGGCCTCCTTGTTCTCGCGATAGATGTTGAGCGTATCACGCCAAAGCTCGGGCTGCTGGGCAATCTCGGCCGTGGTGATCTGGGCGCCGAGCTCGGTGAGCTCCTCGACACTCTTCTCGAACATTTCTAATACCTCTCTCTAGAAGTAATCCTCTGACGTGCAATTATACACTTCGGTTGGTTATCTGGTAGTAACCAGTTAAATGCAAAGAATCACCATATGGAAACGATGTAAACACTAGTTGCTACGCTGGTGGTAAACCTTGTATTTAAACTGATCGGCACGAGCAACCGAGAGCGTATACTCCACAACCTCGTTTGACTCGTTATACGTGGTTCTAACCAAATCGAGCACGGGCGAACCCTCAACGATGCCCAAGAGGTGAGCATCGGTGGGACGAGCTATGCTCGCATAGAACTCCTCTTCGGCCACGCGTATCTTTTGCTGGAAGTCTTGTTCAATCACATCGTAAAGCGGCTTGCGCTCCAGGAGCGGTCGCTTGAGGGACAGAAACTGACGAACCGGTAGATAGCTGCGTTCGACCATCATGGGCATGTTATCGGCAGAACGAAGGCGCTTGAGCTTAAAAATACGATCACCGATACGCAATCCCATATGCTCGGCCAGATTCTTATCGGCCTCCATCTCGCAAAACTCGAGAATCGTGGTCTCGGGGTCGCGACCCATCGCGCGCATCTGCTCGGTAAAGCTGTAGGACTGCATAAGATTGGTTGCCTTTGCCGAACGGTCGGTCACAAAGGTACCGCGACCGTGCTGCCGAACCACCAATCCTAAGCGCTCCAGTTCCTGCAGAGCCAGGCGTACCGTAGTGCGCGAGAGACCATAGCGCTCCGATAGTTCGCGCTCGGAAGGAATCATGTCACCGGCGCGATATTCATGGTCGATCTTTTCGGTCAGAATATCGACCAGCTGATCGTACAGCGGTTGCTTACGCGCTCCGATCGCCATCCTATCCTCCCTTTTGCTCGAATTCGGCTAACTACCTAGGGTGTTATGCATTATCTGTCTGCCACACCCGAATCAACAAGAAAACAAAAGCCGCGCGCTCTTTCGAGCACGCGGCTTTTAACATACACATGGCTTAAGGGGTCGGGGTGTGAGCCGCGTAGGGACACACCCCTCAAGCTAGAGCCTTACCAGATGCTCGGCCAGAGACCAAGCGGGCCAGCGCCCAGGATGCCGAGGACGAAGAGCAGCAGAATGCCCTTGGTCGGGGTCCAGCTGTGCTTAGCGAACATGTAGTAAAGCAGCAGCGTAAGCATGAGCGGGACGAGCTTCGGGACGATGGTGTTGAGGGTGTCGGCAACAGAGAAGTTGACCGGATCCTCGGTGACGGTGCCGTAGGTAACGGACTCCATGCCGTTGCCCAGATCGGTGACGCCGCACTCGACAGCGTTGCCGTCGGCATCGGAAGCGGTGAGGGCGTTGCCGTCCTCATCGGTCATGGCGATGGTACCGGCCTCAGCGGTCTCGGTATCGATACCCTCCATACCGGTGAAGTTCTCGGCCTCCTTCTCGGAGACGATCACGGTAGTAGCGGAGAGGCCACGGGTGGTGCCGTTGGGGATCTGGAGGTTGATCTGGGTGCCACCCATGGTGACGACCAGGCAACCGACGACGAAGACGCCCATGATGGAAGCGGCACGCGTGAAGGCCTGCATGTTGGCGGTCAGAGCGTCAATAGCGCTGGTGCCAAGCTTGTAGGACCAGTTCATGAGCCAGAAGCGCAGAGCGAACTGGACAACGTTGAAGATCACCAGGAAGATGATCGGTGCAGCGGCGTTGCCGTTGATGGCCATGTTGGAGGTGATGCCGGCCGTGATAGGCACGAGCGTCAGCCAGAACAGGGCGTCACCGATACCACCGAGCGGGCCCATTGCGGCGACGCGGACGGCGCGGATCGTGGGGATGTCAACCTTGTTCTGCTCGAGCGAAAGCACGATGCCCATAACAAAGGTGACAAGGAACGGGTGGGTGTTGAAGAACTCCAGGTTGTGGCTCATGGAAGCCGCGAGGTCGTTCTTGTTGGTGTGGATCTTCTCCAGACCAGGGATGATGGAGTAGAGCCAGCCAGCGGCCTGCATGCGCTCGTAGTTGAACGATGCCTGCAGGAAGCAGGAGCGCCAAGCCATCTTGTTGAGGGTCTTCTGGTCGAGCTGCGGAGCAGGAGTGAGATCCTCGTAGTGCTCCGGGATCACATACTCATTAGATGCCATCTTCGAAGTCACCTCCGTCAGAAACAGCTGCACCCTTCAGCTCGGTCTGCTGCTGGAAGTCCCAGAAAGCGATGCCGAAGCCGATGAGAGCGAGGATGAGCAGAGCAGGGGTTGCCAGAGAATCGTTGGCAACGGTGATGAGCGCGAGGCCAAAGCCCATGAGGAAGAAGCCCCACATATCGCGGTTCATCATAACCTTGAGCAGGACGGCGAAGCCGACGAAGCGCATCATGCCGCCTGCAGCGGAGAGACCGGTCTGCAGCCAAGTCGGGATGGCGGAAGCGATGGTCTGACCGATGGTGGCGCCAGCGATGAAGAACAGGGTGACGACGACGGCGAAGATCAGGCCGAGCAGAGCCATGGCGAAATAGTTCAGGCGCTCGATGCCCTTGGTGTCAGCGTTATGAGCCATGTTGTCCGCGGTGGACATGAGCGGCGACATAAGCGTGAAGACCAGGGTAACGCCGAGCTGACCAAGCAGAGCGAACGGAATGGCAAGGCCGACTGCCGCGTTGGGCTCGAGGCCCGTAGCGATAGCGAGAATGGCTGCCATGATGCCGCCGATGACGGCGTTAGGCGGCTGAGCGCCTCCGATCGGCATGTTGCCGATCGTCATGAGCTGATAGGTACCACCCACGAGAAGACCGGTGTTGAGGTCGCCAAGGATAAGACCGATGACGGCGCCGGTGACGATGGGCTGATAGAGAGACTCGAGGAAGTCAAACTGGTCGATTGCCGCGATGAACGTGACGACGAAGACCAGAGCGATCTGGATGATCGAGTATTCCATCTTGCTCCTCCTTTCAAAATGTATGTACGCACTTTGGATTTCACGTACAGAATGTCAGGGTTTCATTCCTGACAACGTGGATCATGAGGATTACGAGAAGAGCTTGCTCGTGTCCTCAACAGGCGTGCTCGGAACGCGCCTGATCTCCAACTCCACCCCCAATTCCTGCAGCTCTTTAAACGCAGCGACATCCTCGTCGTTAACTGCGACGGAGGTGGCGACTTGGCGCTTTCCTTCCGACATGTGCATGTTGCCGATGTTTACCTTCTTTATAGGCACACCGCCCTTGACGAGCGTAAGCACGTCTTCCGGTGTTTCGGCCACGATGAAGATCTTCTGGCGCGGGCTCGCCTTGCCAATGACGTCGATGGTCTTCTGCAGAGAGAAGAAACGCGTAGCGACGCCGGCGGGAGCGGCCATCTTCATGAGGTTCTGGCGCATGGTGTTGGTCGCCACGTCGTCGTTGGCGACGAGAATGAGGTTGGAACCCAAGGTGGAGTTCCACTGGGTAGCAACCTGACCATGGACCAGTCGGTTATCGATACGGGTAAGAAGAATGTTGGGTTCTGCCATGTTGATCAGCTTCCTTTCGTTATTTGCTGACGACAGTTACTTAATCTCCTGAATCGCGTAACGCGAAACATCTACGACGGCTCCGGATCGGACTTTGATCTGGACCTTCTCGCCTTCGATGCCTTTGACGGTTCCGTAGATACCGCCGGCGAAAAGAACCTCCTGACCCGGTTTGAGCTCGGTGTGCAGCTCCTTGAAATACTTCTGCTTCTTCTTCATGTTGATTTGCGACCAGATGGTGTAAATCAAGCCCATGATGACAAGCAGACCTAAAAGGGCGACCGAGGAGCTCAAGACGCTGGCCCCGAAATCGGCCATTAGATGCCGTCCTCGTCGCCGAAGATATCCTCTTCCTCGGCACCAGCAACAGAAGCGACCGTCTGGGCGGTGATGCCCGTCTGGCCAACGGTCACGGCCTGCTCGCCAAGTTCGGTGAGCGTGGCATTGCCGCGGAGGAACAGAAGCTCAATAACCATGGGAAGGTTGGTGCCAGTCAGAACCTCGACGTTGTCGACATCCTGGGCAATCATCATCGACTGGTTGAACGGGGTGCCGCCAAGCAGGTCGGTAAAGACGAGCACGCCATCGCACTCCTCACGCATGGCGGTAATAGCGGCGCGGAGATCCTCACCGTAGGAAGCAGCCTGGTCGCCCTCAAAAGGAACGACGGTAAAAGCGGGCTGGTCGCCAGCAACCATAGCGATAGCGCTTGCGAGGCCGGGTGCGAACTGTCCATGACCGGTAAGAATAAAGCCAACCATTCAAATTTCCCTTCCGAAGGTGTGTACGATCTGAGTCCGATGTTTTTCGGAAGCCAGCGGGCGCTCGCCCTTAAAGCTTCTTAGAAAGCGTTCTTTGAAGACCAGTGGTTTCTAAACTGGTAGTAACCACGTGACGTGTTGTTGTCACTATATCACCCCAGAAGAGGTCGCTTTCGTTGATTCATACAGTAAAACGTTTTTGCACCGCTCACGGTGATATTTCGACCGTTTACCGGTCGTTAACACTTCTACCTGCGGTTTTGAAACCGTTTCGAAATGCTTTGGCAAAAGATCTGATCTTATCCTGTGTCTAAACAACGTTGGGCCGCTAAAAATAGCATGTAGAAAAATTGCAGGTCATTGTGGAGATATGTGAATTGGTCTTTTTGACTTAATACCAGTTAGAACCAGTTTTGAGATTATCGGTGAACGGTAGTTTTCGACCGTTCACCGGTTACTTGCAATCGTTTGCAGTTGTTTTCCCATATGAATTAGGGGAACCCGATGAAGCGTTTGCGCGATCACGGGAAGTTTTGGCATTTGTCCTCATCCCCCGCGCGCCAAACTCCGGCATCCAAAATGAGCCATAGCTCTCGCTATTCGTCTCACAAACATTACTTACTCTAATCTGTAATTGTTTATCGTTTATCATTAAATATGATATAAGATACAAGTATCATCCAAGACATTGGTTGGAGGAGCTATGATCCGCTGGAACGTATCCAAATCGAATGAAGCCATCGACCGTGAACAGGCAATAGCCGATCTGAGGAAGCTCACTCGCATCTGCAAATGGGCCACAATCTGCACCACCGTGGCGCTCGCTCTGGGACTTCTCGCAGTCATTGCGATTGACCTTCTACTCGTATTGCCTAGCCTCTCCCAAGGGTCGTGTCTCCAATCCGTAGAACTTCAAGGCGGCGAAGGGCCGTGCCTGGCTATCGTCGGTACCGATGCGCAGACCCCACTTATGCTCGTCGCACACGATGGTCACACTGCCATAGGGAGCCTCTTGATGACATGCCTCGCGCTTACCATCGCGCTAAGCGTGCGCAGGCTTTTCTTCAACATTGAAAAGGAAGGCAGGCCCTTTGACCTTGAATGTAACCACACACTTCGTCGAGTAGGACATTTATTCCTTATCGGCGGCGTTGCCGTGAGGCTTCTTGGTGCCGTAATCACGGGAATAATACTCTCAGGATTTGGCGGCAGCTTTACGGATGCGTTCGTCGGCCAGTTATTCGAGCCCTCCATGCTCTTTGCAGGCCTGATTATTTGCCTGATTGCCAGTATCTTCCGCTACGGGTATATCCTGCAAAAACAAGATGACGAGTTGCTCTAGGGGGAATCCATGATTATTCTGCGGCTTGACCGCATGCTCGCCGAACGCAAGATCTCATCCAAAGAGCTTGCGGAACGCGTGGGCATCTCCCAGGTCAATATGTCACGCATTAAGACGGGCAAGGTTTCTGCCATACGTTTTTCAACTCTTGACGCGATATGTCGGGCACTCGACTGCCAACCGGGCGATGTACTGGAATATATATCCGACGATGAAGCCGATAGCCTTTTTGGACTTAAAGATGAATAGCCATAATTAAGCCGCCAATCACGCCCTCAACGCAAAAAGTCCGCCAGAACGACTTCCGTACTGGCGGACTTTCTGCTGTCTATCGGCTAGATGCTCGATGAGCCGTGCGACTCTTTACGCAAACAGGCCGTAGATGCTGATGTTGGCCTTGGCGTAGAGGCCGTTAGCATACTCGGTCCACTTGGAGCTGGCGCTCGAAGCCTGCGAAGAGTACTGCTGGTAAGCAGTGTAGTAGGCAGTCATGGCCTGCTTATAGGTGGCGCTATCGGCCGTAAAGGCATCGTCGGCAAAGGCCTTAGCGTAGGTGCTGTCGGCGTCCTTCCAAGTGCCCTTCTCGCTATCCCACTCGTCGCCGGCAAGGTTGATGATGTAGTCGGCGTAATCCTTGCTCGCGGTGTCCTCATTGCCGTCAGAAGGCTCGGTCGGAGCGGTCGGCATGCTTGCGGAGCTATCGCCCACCTTCTTCTTGTAGAGCTTCTGCAGCGTCGCGGACTGGCGGACGATCTGCTTGGCCTGGTCCTTGGACACGCCATACTGCGTGGCCATGGTCTTGTAGTCCGAAGTGCCGATGGATTCCTCGGCGTACTGCTTCATCTCCTTAGAGGAGACGGTAATGCCCTCGTCCTCGGCAGCATCGAGCAGGATCTTGTTGCGCACGTAGGACAGGATGACGTCGGCAGAAGGAGCGGTGTAGTTGCCATCGCTATCCTTGACGGTATCGAGGCTGTACTGGCTCTCGATGGCCTCGCGCGCGGTGATGTCGCTCTTCTTGCCGTTGTAGCTATAGCTTGCCACGGTCGAATCGAGCTGGTCCTCGGTCAGGGTCGCCGAGCCGACACCCTTGCCGCCAAAGCCGCCATTGCCAATAAAGAAGCCGACCACCGCAGCGATCACGACGGCAACCACAAAGGCGGCGATCATCGTCTTCTTGTGCTTGGATACGCGATCGTCTTCATCGGAACCCAGGATATCGTCGTCCTCATCCTGGGCCTCGGGCATCAGATTCTCGTCAGCGGCATCCGCGGCAACCTGAGCCTCCAGACGGGCGTCCTCCTCCTCGGCCGTCGTACCGGCAGCAATGTGCTCGGCAGACGTACCGGTGACCAGGTCGATCTTCTCGTCCTCGTCACCGTCGGAGCCTTCGCCGCGCTCGATGATCTGGATGCCGTCGATCTCGTCCTTCTCGTCCTTCTTTTGAATCAGACCCATATCGGTTACTCCTTGTTAGGAAACATAGTCCTCAATAGAATACGCCCGACAGAGCGCCGGGCGTATTGATTCTTAGGTTATACGCAAACACTTAAGTACTATTTAGGCGTTTGCAGCGTGCCTACCTTAGGCCAGGTGCGCGATAACGGCATCGGCAAAGGCCTGCGTGCCCACGGCCCCCTCGACGGAGCCGGTCTGGGCACGGCGCACGTCGCCGGTAACCTGCTCGCCCTCGTCGAGCGTGGCAGATACGGCGGCGCGAATGCGATTGGCAGCATCGTTCTCGCCCAGGTGATCGAGCATCATTGCAGCAGAGAGAATCTCGGCCGTGGGGTTGGCGATATCCTGGCCAGCGATATCGGGCGCGGAGCCGTGCGTTGCCTCGAAGATGGCGCAGTCGGCACCGATGTTGGAGCCGGGGGCCATCCCTAAGCCGCCCACCAGGCCGGCGCACAGGTCGCTCACGATGTCGCCGTACAGGTTGGGCAGCACCAGGACATCGAAGTCATTGGGGTTCTGGACCAGGCCCATGCAGGTGGCGTCGACGATCTTGTCGTTGAACTCGATATCGGGATAGTTGGCGGCCACCTCGCGCGCCACGCGCAGGAACAGGCCGTCGGTCGCTTTCATGATGTTTGCCTTGTGTACGGCCGTCACCTTTTTGCGGCCGCAGCGACGGGCGTACTCAAAGGCATACTCCACAATACGGCGGCTCTTGACGATGGAGATCGGCTTGATCGAGATGGCGGAATCGGCGGCGAAGGTCTTCTGACCCGAGCGTTCAACGAGCTGCGAGAGCTCCTCGACCTCGGCAGCACCCTCATCGAACTCGATGCCGGCGTAGAGGTCCTCGGTATTCTCGCGCACGATGACCAGGTCGACGTCGCGAAAGCGCGATCCGTCGCCCGGCTGCGACAGGCAGGGGCGCACGCAGGCGTACAGGTCAAAGTACTTGCGCAGGGCCACGTTGACGCTGCGGAAACCCGTGCCGACCGGCGTGGTGATGGGGCCCTTGATGGCAACCTTGGTCTCGGCGACCGCATCGAGCACGTGCTGGGGCAGTGGCGTGCCAAACTCGTCCATGACGCCGGCACCGGCCTCCTGGACATTCCAATTGATCTGGATACCGGTGGCCTCGACCACGCGGCGCATGGCCTGCGTAATCTCGGGACCAATACCGTCACCGGGAATCAGGACTACATCGTGCGCCATAATCTGTTACTCCTCGT
>CAUAJB010000025.1 GCA_958429225.1 uncultured Collinsella sp. | reverse complement strand
GAAGCGCGCCATTCTTCTCCTCAGCTTTAATCCCCGAAGAACGAGGACGAAGGGACCCGACGGGTTTCCCTCTGAATGCATTCCGCAGCACGAAGCCCTTTCCAAACGCGCGAAGCGCGCCATTATTCCCCCAGCAGTAATCCACTGAAGACCGGACATCGCAGGGCCCGCCATTAGTTTACTTTTAGGCACACTCCGCAGGACGCAAGAAGCCCTCGCCGCACGAAGTGCGCAGCGAGGGCTTCTTGCATGTCCGAGGACGTGCCTAAAAGTAAACTAATGGCGGGCCCGGATGACTACAGGGCTATCGATTACCCCGTGTTCTGCAAACCTGCCGAGACGCCGGTCACAGTCGAAAGAATCAGGCTCATGTACTCGGCCTTCTTCTCCTCGGCCATCTCGTCCTGGTTCATACGCACCTCACGAAGGGCGCGAACCTGGGCGATGGACAGGGCGTCAACGTAGGGGTTACGCACGCGAACGGCGCAGCCGAGCACGCGACGACGCTGCAGCGGCCATTCATCACCGACGATGGCAAGGACCCACTTACGCGTGAGCTGCATCTCGGTAAAGACCTTCTCGGACAGATCCTGGCGATCGCCCAGGTGCAGATACATCTTGGCGATGCGCTGATCGGTCTTGGCGATCGACATCTCAATATTGTCGATAAAGGTGCGGAAGAACGGCCACTCCTGGTAGGCAGCCTTGAGCTGGTCAAGATCGCCAAGCTGCTCGCAGGCGGTGCCCAGGCCGTACCAAGCGGCCAGGTTAATGCGCGCCTGGCTCCAGCTGAAGATCCACGGAATGGTACGCAGGTCGTCGAGTGACTTCGCACCCAGACCGCGCTTGGCCGGACGCGAGCCGATCGGCAGCAGACCGACCTCGGTCAGCGGCGTCACGGTCGAGAACCACGGTGTAAAGTCCTCGGTGTTCAGCAGGTCCAGATAGCGCTCGTGGCTTGCGGTGTTGAGCTTCTCGGCCATATCCCAGAACTTCTGCGTGGTCTCGGTGTTGGTCTTCTCGACACTCGGGGCCGACTGCAAAAGCGTTGCGGCAGCAACGGACTCAACATGGCGCTGAGCCAGCGTGCGGTTACCGTAACGAGCAAAGATGACCTCGCCCTGCTCGGTGAGCTTAAAGAAGCAGTTGACCGAACCCTTGGGCTGAGCCAGCACGGCCTTGTTGGCCGGGCCGCCGCCACGGCCCACGGCACCGCCGCGACCGTGCATGAGCACCAGGTCGATATCGTTCTTCTCGGCCCACTTGGCAATGCGCTCCTGCGCGGAGTGCAGCGCGAGCATGGCCGTGGTAGGACCGGCATCCTTGGAGGAATCGGAATAGCCCAGCATGACCTCCATGCGGCGGTTGGTCTGGGCGAGGCGCTTTTGCACCACAGGCAGCGTAAGCATCTGGTCGAGCACGTCGACGCAGCCCTCGAGGTCCTCGAGCTGCTCGAACAGCGGGATCACGTCGAGCTCGGGGACATCCTCCTCGTGTGCAAAGGACAGGTGGGCAAGCTCAAAGACGTCGGCCACATGCTGGGCGCTCTTGGTGAACGAGATGATGTAGCGGTGCGCCATCTTCTTGCCGTAGCGCTTTTGGATGGAGCCGATAGCGCGGAAGGTATCGATGACCTCGCGCGTCATGGGCTGCAGGTCGCCATGGATACCGTTCTCGTGGATATCCTTGAGGGCACAGGCATGCACCACGGAGTGCTGACGGAACTCCATCTCGACCATATGGAAGCCGAAGGACTCGACCTGCCAGATGATGGTCTGGACCGGGCCGTAGGCAGCACGGACGGCACCGCAGGCGGCCAGGGAGCGCTGAACGACACGCAGGTCATCCAGGAACTCATCGGCGCTGTGGTACATGGTGTCGGTGATGCGACGCACGGTGGCGTTCAGGCGGTCGGCCATGACGAGCATGACGGCGCGATGCGGCTCGTGCTCGGAGATAAGCTCGGCGCGGGCCGTGTACTGGGTGCTCATCTCAACCTGATGGTTCCACAGGTTGATGAGCTCGGCAGACGGCTTGCTGTAGGTGGCCTCGAGCGTGAGGTTGCGGCCGATGCGGCGGCACTTGTCCTCGAGCTTGAGCACCATGTGCGTAAAGTACTTGGCGGCGACTTCGCGGCTCACCTTGGCGGTGACGTTGGGGTTACCGTCGCGGTCGGAGCCGATCCAGCTGCCGGGATGGAAGAATGCCGGGCACAGCGGCGGTACGGTACCGGCCTTATCACCCAGCACCCAGTCGTCAAAACGACGATAGATGACGGGGATAACGTCGAACAGCGTGTTATCGAAGATGTCGATGATGGTATCGGCTTCCTCGACCGGCGTGGGCTTCTTGAGCGCGATGGGGCTCGTGCGTACCAGGGCGTCGATCTCCTGCAGCATATGGCGCTCGTTCTCCACCAGGTCGGAGCCGCCCAGACGCGGACGCTCCTCCAGCAGGTTGGAGATACGGCGAATCTTGCCCTCGACGGCCTTGCGACGGGCCTCGGTGGGATGTGCGGTAAAGACAGGGTGGAACTCAAGCTTGCCGAGCAGCTCGTTGGCACCCTCGACACCCATCTCGTTTACCAACTGGTGATAGGCGACGGTGAGTTCGTTGGCGGGATCGACCTCGGTATCGGTCGATGCGCCGGCCTCGCGCTCACGCAGCTGCGCGACACGGTAGTTCTCCTCCGACAGGTTAGCCAGATGGAAGAAGCTCGTAAAGGCGCGGACGATAACCTGCTGCTTATCGAGCGGCAGGCTGTCGATCAGATCAACGACTTCACGAAACGCCACGGCGGTGGGCTCGTCGGCAGTGGGCACGCCCTGCTCGTCGACGGACTCGTCGGCAGCGCGGGTGCCGGGGTTTCCGGCGTTGGCCACAATCTCGGCTGTCAAAATCTTGTCGAACAGGTCCGCGATCTCGGGATCATACTCGCTAAGCACACGGCGCTCCAGGCGCAAGAACAGCGCCAGATTGTCGCGCAGCTCCTCGGGGATCTCGATCTCGGCGAGACGCTCCCTGGATTCGGCATTCGAGCCGATTCGGTTAACGAGGCGGTTGACCACGGCAGCGACACGCGCCGCGGCTTCGGGTACAGACTGGTTGCTTAGGTTCTCAGCCACGTTTCCTCCCATTCCTCCTTCTATGCACGTAACATGCGGTATTTATTATAGGCACTCGGCAAAAACTTTCGAAGCTGATTGCGCTTTACCACACAAAAGTATTTTCTGCATTGCAAGGCTTTTTGCCCCAAATGGTCGTATTTCTCGGTGGACGGCATATGCAAACGGGGGCATTCCGCATAAATGCGAAACACCCCCGTAACAATCGCTCTCCATGAGCAGGGCACGTTAGCAGGCCCGCAGCTCAAAAAGATACGCTACAGGCGCTCGCGAACCGCCTCGACAACGTTGGCCAAATCGACCAGTACCTCGTCGTGGCTCTGCATGTCGCGCACCTTGACCTTGCCGGCGGCAAGCTCGTCGCCACCCAGGACTAGGATGAGCTTAGCGCCCACCTTGTCGGCCTGCTTAAACTGGGCCTTAAGGGAACGGCCCTGATAGTCGGCCTCGGTCACGATGCCTGCGGCACGAAGCTGCTGCGTAATGGTAAAGACGTTCTGACGCAGCTCCTTACCGGCGTTGGCGACGTAGACACACGGGGCCTCCTCGGCACCCAGGTCGCTGCCAAAGGCCTGCAGGGCCAGCAGGGCGCGCTCAAAGCCGACGGCGAAGCCGACGCCTGCCGTGGGCTTGCCGCCCTCGAGCTCGACCAAGCCGTCATAGCGACCGCCGCCACCGATGGAGCCGACACCGGCGCCGGGAGCCTCGACCTCAAAGACAGTACGGGTGTAGTAGTCCAGGCCGCGCACCAAGGTGGGATCCTCGACATACTCGATACCGGCGGCGTCCAAATAGCGCTTGACTTGCTCGTAGTGCTCGCGGCACTCATCGCACAGGTTGTCGCCCATCAGCGGGGCGTCGGCCATGATCTCGCGGCAATGGTCGTTCTTGCAGTCGAAGGCGCGCAGCGGGTTGAGCTCGGCACGCTCGCGGCACTCGTCGCACATCTCGTCGGCGTGATCGAGGATAAACTGCTTGACCTGCTCGCGATATGCCGGACGGCACTGCGCATCGCCCATCGAGTTAATAAGCAGACGGAGCTTGGAAAGATCGAAGCCCAGGCGCTTGTAGAACTCCATGAGCATGATGATGCACTCGGCGTCGGCAGCCGGATCGGGAGCGCCGAGCCACTCGATGCCCACCTGGTGGAACTGGCGCAGGCGGCCCTTCTGGGGACGCTCGCCGCGGAACATGGCCTCGGCATAGTAGGCCTTAAACGGCGTGGAGCCCTGAGGCACCAGGTTGTTCTCCACGACGGCGCGCACCACGCCGGCCGTGCCCTCGGGACGAAGGGCCAAGCGCTGCTTGGGCTTAAGCTTGGTGTCGGTGCCTTCGGTAAAGACGCGCTCCAGGTTGGCGCCGCTAAACACGCGGAACATCTCCTTGCGCACGACGTCGGTCGACTGGCCGATACCGTGGACAAACACGTCAACCTGCTCGATCGCGGGCGTCTCGATGGGCTTAAAACCAAACGGCTCGAACACGCCGGCCGCAATCTGCTGCATCTTTTGCCAGGCGCGCATCTCGGCGCCGATAAGGTCGCGGGTTCCCTCCGCCTTCTGTGCCTGCATGGGCAAACACCTTTCTTTTGTATCGCGTCATAGGTAGTGGACATTATACGGCACAAACACAAACCGCGGCGGCGCGTCTGACCGAACGAGGGTATGGGGACTCGTTCGGCCAGACGCGCCACCGCGGACGAAGCGGACAAGCGGCGATGCGCTTTGGCCTACCTACTCCCCCGCCACGCTCGCGCGCAGCTTGGCGGCGATGGGCTCGGATGCCAGCAGGAACACGAGCATGACCACGGAGCACGCCAGGCACACAATCCAGGCGCTCGCAAAGGAGCCCGTGGCATCGAACAGCACGCCCGAGACAATAGCGCCCACGGTGCCGCCGACCATCTCGAGCGAGGTAATGGTGCCCGTGACCTTGCCGAGGTCGGCCATGCCAAACTGCTTGGACGCGGCAATGGTAGGCGTGATAGTGCCCATGCACGTTCCGACACCAAAACTCACGGCAGCCACGATGGGACCAAGATCGGTCGCGGGGAAGCACAGGGCGACGCAGGCGATAATGCACGCAATGGAGCCAAGGATATTGCCAAAGCGCAGACCAAAGCGGTCATAGATCGCACCGAGCGAAATCTTGGCGATAACGACGGTGACCATGTAGGCCGAAAGCACGGTACCTGCCCACATGGGATCGTGGCCGCCCGTGACGATCTTGGCGCCGTTGACGGTAACACTCGTCATGTTGGTGACCTGGTTGGGCAAGATGGCGCCGTTAACGAGACCCATAAAGAGGAAGGCGACGACGAGCAGCCAAAACGCCGGGCTCTTCTTGATACGAGACCAGCCGACGCTAACCTCGGGCGCCGTGTGCTCGTCCTTGTCGCCAGCCGTCGAGACGGACGGATCGCCCGGGTTCTCGCCGAGCGGCTTAAGGCCGATCTCGGAAGGCTTGGTGCGGAAGGAGTAAGCCGTGATGGGCAGTGCCGCCACCATGCACACGGCAGCGAGTACCAGGAACGCAGAGCGCCAGCCCACACTCACGATAAGAGAGCTCACGATCGGCGAGAGAATGGCGCCGCCAAAGCCCGAACCCGAAAGTGCGATGGAGATGGCAAGGCCTCGCTTGGCGGTAAACCAGTTGGCGGTCACCAGGCTGATGAGCAGGCGGGTCGAGGCCACAGCGAAGCAGCCCGAAACAGCAAAGAGCACGTAGACCTGCCACAGCTCACCGACAAAGCTCATGCCGGCAAGAACGGCAGAGGTGGCGATTACAGTGAGGAGAACCCAAAACGCGGCCGCTTACTTTATCGGCAACATGGCCAATGACAAGTGAGCCGATAACGCTCACCACGGTGGAGATGGCGTTGGAGATGTTGTACTGCGCAAGCGTGATGCCCAGGTCGCTGACGACGAGCGGCTGAAACAGGCTCATGCAGTTAACGAAAATCGTGTAGCACGTGGCCATGATGACAAAGCCGGAAGCCACCACGAGCCAGCCGGGGAAGAACTTACGCTGCTGGGACATACTGCTCCTTTTTAAACAAACGAGTAGCAAGATTGGGTGCTACCGGTGGTCGGCGATGTAGCCCAAAGCGACTGCCGCATAAGCCGCGGCACCAAGTGGCAGCTCGGCATCGCTAAAGCGCGCCTTGGGATGATGCTGGGCAAAGTGTTCGTCCGTATCGGTCACAGCCGCGCCGATCGTAAAGTATGCGCTCGGTATCTCACTCGAGATAAGCGCAAAGTCCTCGCTCGCCATGGCATGGAACAGCGGCAGGAAGGCGGCCTTGGGCAGTGTCGCACCCACATAGCCAAGCGAAGCCTGGGTCACGTCGTCATCGAGCACGAGCGGGGGAACATCCGAGAGCGTCTCGATGGTAGCCGACGTGCGATACGTTGCGGCCACGCCGTTGACGACCTCCGCGATGCGGGTCTTGAGGTGCTCCATGAGCTCGACGTCGAAGCCGCGCAGCGTACCTTCGAGCACGCAGGTATCTGGAATGACATTTGCGGCCTGACCGCCGGCGAACTTGCCAACGGTAAGCGCGACCTCCTTGGCCGCCGGCACCTCGCGGGAGATGAGCTCCTGAAGCGCCAGATGCACATGGACGCCGGCCGTGATGGGGTCGATGCAGATCTCGGGGCTCGAGCCATGGCCGCCCTTGCCCTGAAGCGTGACGCGAAAACCGTACACGCCCGAGAGCGCCGGGCTGCCGTAGAGCACCAGGCCAAGCGGCGACTGGCTATTGACATGCATGGCAAAGGCGGCCTGGGGGCGTGGGCTCTGCAGCAAACCGTCGACGATGGCAGCACGGGCACCCTCAAAGGTTTCCTCGCCCGGCTGGAACAGCAACTTAACCGTGGCGTTGGCGTCGAGAAGCTCGGACTCGCGGGCCTTGAGCATACGAGCCGCACCAAGCAGCGCCGTCGCGTGCATATCGTGACCGCAAGCATGCATGCAGCCATTGGTGGATGCAAAGGGCTCGCCGGATTCCTCGGCAACGGGAAGGGCATCCATGTCGCCGCGGAGCATGATGACCGTACCGGCCTGCTTGTCCGTGCACGTACCATTGCCCTGAGCGGCCGCACCGGCACCGATCAGGCCAACAACACAGGAGCCGTCGACGAGCGTGGTATGGGGGATGTCCATCTCGTCCAGACGTGCCTGGATATAGGCAGACGTCTGCGGAAGATTGTTACCGAGCTCGGGCATCTGGTGTAGATCGTGTCGCCACGCAGCGAGCTCATCGGCAAATGCCTGGGCTTCTTTGACCAGGCCATCGCCGATAGCGGTCTGCGCCGCCGTGGTAGCCTGAGGCGCTGGTTGCGGTTGAAAATCGGACAGAGCTGGTGCCATAGATGCCCTCCAGTAACGTTTTTGCAGCACGCACTTTGATAGCGTAAAGTGCAAGGCACAACTGTAAAGGCATGACATAAAAAATGCCGCCCTGGGAGGGCGGCGCAACAAGTTGTTTACAATTGCGGGCGAGATTTTCGGCGCAAGAAATCGAAATGCGTCTCGCTTAAGATAATCGACAGGAAGATGAGCGCAAAGCCGGCAAGCAGACGCGAGGTGAGCGCCTCCCCCATCAGCAGCACCGAGAACAGCACACCCGAAGGCGACTCCATCGATAGGAGTAATGAGCCCGTCGAGGCCGGGACGTGCGCCAAGCCGACGTTTTGGATGAGCAGCGCCACGCACGTGCAGCCCACCGAGAGGAAGGCCATCACGCCGATAAAATCCGGCGTCCATACAGACGAGGGCGCTTGGGTCTCGAACAACAGCGACGAGATCAGGCTCAAGACGCCATTGCCCACAAACATCCAAAACGTGATGACGTTGATGTCCATCTTGCGACCGTACTTGGCGGTCACCGCCATCTGAATGGCAAAGAAGACCGCGCCGCCCAGCGTAATGGCATCGCCGGCATTGAACTCGACGCTATCGAGCGCCACCAAGCCAATGCCCGCCAGGCACAGCAACGCGGCGCCTAAGTTGTAACGGGTAAGCTTTTCGCCGCTTAGGACGTAGCTCGCAAACGGAACCAAGATGCAGTACGTGCCCGTCAAAAACGCGCTTTTGCCTGCCGTGGTCTGTGCCAGGCCGATCGTCTGCAAACCGTAGGCACCCCACATGAGCGCGCCCATGCCAAGCCCGACGATTAGGTTGCGGGCATTGAAATGAGCGATGATGCGCTTATGGAAAATGGCAAACATAACCAGTGATGCCGGGAGAAAGCGAACGTAGACCAGCTCGAACACCGGAATGGTGTCGAGCGCGCCCTTCATAGTGGTAAAGGAGTAGCCCCAGATGACCGCCACCGAAAATAGCAGAACTTTCCAGAACAGCGGCGAGCGTGCACCGGCACCCCGGGGAATACCGCCCGCGCCCAAATCCTCACGGGCCACAGGGCTATCGGGCATGTTTTCGATTTCGTTGGCAGCGTATTGGGCCATGGAACATCCTCGCACTCAATCTGGGCGTGGTGTCCGCACGCGTATGGCTGCGCGCCGCCTCATGGTCAAATAAAAACAGGGCGCACCGGACCCCCGGCACGCCCCGCTACTGTAGCAACAACCAAGCAGCCCGTGCAATCCAGCCCGCTAAAGCGTCGGCAAAGTGAACCTCGATGCTCCGGCAATGTCAGCGAAAACGACCCTAAGCGAGCAAGGTGACGTGAAATGAAAGGGCGCTGACCTTCTGGTCGCGCCCTTGAAATTGAACGTCAGATTGCCGCTTAGGGGCGTTTGCAGCGTCGAGCCGTTACGCGGTTTGGTAAAACCGCGTAACTAGATTAATTTGGTTGACTCCAGCTTTTCGATGATCCAGTCGTTGGCTTTGATGACCGGGCGGCGAAAGACGACGCCCAGGGCCAGCGACGGGATCAGATAGCTCGCCAGAATGCCTAGCTCAATCCAGTACTCCATATGGTAGGCACCAGCCATGGCGGCATGCATGGCGTTGATGCCGTGAGTAAACGGCAGGAACGGATAGATCGCCTGGAACACGGGGCCGGTCATCTCGATGGGGAACGTGCCGCCCGAACCGCCGACCTGCATGACCAGCAGCACGACGGCGAGCGCCTTGCCGATATCGCCAAACGAAACCGTAAGCGTGTAGACGATATTGGAGAACACGAGACTCGCGACCCAGCCCGCCAGCACAAACTGCAACGGATTGTCGCACTGGATGCCAAAGAACAGGATGTCGCCCGCGCACACGAGCGTTGCCTGCAGCAGGGCCAGACCGCCAAAGAACAGGTAGCGGCCCAGGTAGATCTCGTGCAGGCGCACGGGGATCAGCTCGTTGATGAGCTCATCGTCAACCGAGACCTTCATCATGGCCGCCAGCACGATCGAGCCGACCCAGAGCGACAGAATCGTGTAGAACGGCGCCATGGCCGAGCCGTAGTTGCGGATCGGATAGACCGGCTTGCGATCGAGCGCGACAGGACCGGAAAGCGACACGGCCAAACCCTCGGGATCATTGCCAATCATCGTCTTGATCGTGGCCAGATCGTCCGACATCAGGGCACCGTCGAGCTCGTCCTTAAAGGCACTGATCTTATCGGACGCTTCACCCAGCTGATCGGAAGCCTTGTTGACCAGCTTTGCAGCCTTGGAGAGGCCCTTTGCCAGCGAACCGGATGCATCGGTTAGACCGGCAACAGCGCTATCAAGATCGCTCGAGATGCCGTTCAGCGAATCCAAAACACCCGAAATGGTCTTCTTGAGCTCCTTAGCCTTAGCCGAGAATGTGGAGTCGTAATCGATCTTGGCACCCGAGACGCCCGCCTTGGCGTCGGCGACCGCCTGGTCGGTTTCGGCGCGGACATCGTTAACCTTTGCCATGTTGTCCGAGAGCGACGTCGCGATGCCCGTCAGCTCCTTGGCATTGTTGCGGTACTCCGTCGCGATTTTGCCCAGCTCTGCAGCCGCGTCCTCAAGCCCTTCCTTGAGCTTATCGTTACTCACCTGGCCGGCAAGGCTGCGGAGCTTATCGGCCGCAGCGTCAATCTCATCGGCACGCGCGTTGAGCGACGCGGCACCGTCGTTGAGCTGTGCTACCGTCAGATAGACATGCTGGTTCGCGGCGTCAAAGGCCTTTGCGAGCTCGGTGGACACGTTGTCGAACGACCCGGCACTTCCATCAATCGCCGCATCGATGGCATCGCTGGCTGCCTTGAGCGCCTGCTCGGAATCAGCAATACCGCTCTCGGCATGCTCCATCAGCTGCTTCACCGACTGGTCGGTGGTCCCGGTTTGCTTGAGCAGGCCGCCCGCCGACGTCAGCGAATCGGAGGTCGAACTCAAAATGCCCGCAAGCGAAGTCGCGCTGGCCTTGATGTCCTGCAGGTCCTGAACCGAGTCGCCGAGCGTCGAGGACAGGTTGGCGATAAAGTTGCTCACCTGGTCGGTGCTCATGTAATCGAGCAGGCTGGACACTGTCTTAAGGCCGATGGTCGTGATGGTTTCGGTAAAGGTCTCGTTAACCTGGCTCTGAACGGCACTCGAGCCCTTTTCGGTCACGATCTGTGCGATGGCGTTGGCCTTCTGGTTCTCATAGAACTCGATATCGGCGTGTTTCACGTCGGTCGAGAAGAGCGTCATCATGTCGGAGCTAAAGCTCTTGGGGATTACGACGGCCGCATAGTAAGCGCCCGACTTAACACCGTCGATAGCCTTATCGCGATTGTTGAGCACAACCCAGTCAAAGTTCTCGTTACCACGCAGAGCGGCCGTCACGTTTTCGCCCACGTTGACCTCGACGGGAATCAGGTCGCTCTCGTAACCCTCGTCGGTATTGACCACGGCGATCTTAAGATTGCCAGTGTTGCCGTACGGGTCCCAGCTGCCGGCGATGTTAAACCACGCGTACAGGCACGGCACGATAATGAGGCCCATCACGACAACCATGCCGATCACGGAGCGAGACACGTTTTGGACGTCGCGCTTAAACAGATGCAGGATGTTCTTCATTTATGCCTCACCTCCTTTTGAGTGCTTGCCAAGCGGGGCGCTATCCTCATTCATCACAAATGTGTCGTCCCCGTTCGCGGGCACATGGTGCATATCGTGGCGAATGGACTGGTCGGCAGCCTGATCCTTGGATTTAGAGCCTCGCTCGCTGGCATTCAGGCCAAACATGCGACGGGCGGCCGGAATAGCGGCCGTGTGCTCGCGCATCTCGCGGCGCAGGTCCTCGTCCGAAAGCGCCGAGATGCGCATCTGGGTGTTGAGGCTTGCGCGGATGTACTCGATATTGATCAGCCAGCCGCAGATGGCAATAACCGAGATGATCCAAATGACCAGCAAGATGATCTTGCCGTTATTGTCGATATCGAGAACCGTCGAGAGCACAAAGATCAGCACCTGCACGCCCACCACAGCGGCAAAACCGCCCTTGATGTAGTAGGGGTAACGGTGCTCAAAAGCCACCGCATGGTCGAGCAGCTCACGACGGTACGAATCGGAATCGAGCATGACGCGCATTGCCGTGCGCAGCGAATAGCGCTGGCGCGGCAGGTCATTGGACTCGCAGATCATAAGACCTGTCGTGGAAAGCTGCTTGTCAAAGAGCAGGTTGAGGTTGAGCAGCAGCGGACGCAGCTGCAAGCCAATAAAGAGTGCGATGGCAAGGAACACGCCCAAGATGCACAGGTTGAACAGGTAGTTGAACGAGTACATGCCACCGACGGTCTCGCGCAGCAGATTGATGCCGTAGGTAAAGGGCAGCAGCGGATGCAGCCATTGGAAGAAGCCGGGCATCATCTCGATGGGATACATGCCCGACGAACCGGGAATCTGCACGATAACCAGGATGACGCCGATAGCCTTGCCGATATGCTTAAACGTAGTGGACAGCGCGTAGATGATATTGACGTACGTGAACGAGATAGCGATGCCGCCCAGCACGAACAACAGCGGGTTGATGCACTGCACGCCAATCACCAGATCGCCCACCGTCACGATGATGGCTTGGAGAGCGCCCAAGATCACCAGGAGCATCCAACGGCCGAAGTAGCCCTGGCGCGCCGTAAAGCTGCCAATGCCCTCGCGATCGACCTCGAGCTTGTAGATGGCGATGAGCACGTAACCGCCCACCCAAAGCGCAAGGTTAGTGTAGAAGGGGGCGATACCCGAACCAAAGCTTTTGACCGGATAGATCGACTTGGACGTCAGCTCAACGGGGGACGCCATAAAGTCAGCAACGTCATTGACATCGACGCCCATCAGGTCGGCCAGCTCGCTCATAGACTCAGAGGTCTGCAGCGCCGCGATGTCGTTAGCGGCGGTTGCAAGCCTGTCCTGGACCTTGGCAAGCGAGGTATCGGTCTGGGACAGCGTGGTCTTGGCCTGACCGAGCGTGGCGTTGAGTTGCGAAAGTGTACCGCGCGCACTTGCAATAGTAGGCGTGAGGCCAGACACGATTCCCGTCAGATCACCCGAGACGGCGGCAAACGAATCAAGTGCGCTCGAGACCTTCGGCAGCGCGTTTTGACCCAGGTCCGTCTGGGCCTGGCCAAGGTTGGTCGCACCGGTCTGAATTGCGTTATTGATAGCGTCGCTGGCACCCGAGACAGCCGCGGCGTCATTCGCCATGGCGCTCGACTGCGCAGACAGACCGTCCTTGATGCTCTGAAGCTTTTCATTCTGCTCGCGGAGCAAATCGATGGTCGATACAATGCGCGCGTCAATTTCCTTGGAACCTGTCGACGTGTCATTAACGAGAATTTCCAAGTGCCCGATAACGGCCTTATTGTGGTCGATCGTCGCTTGGAGAGACTCAAGCGAGTTGTCGATGCGGGTGGTCGTAGATGTGACCGCGCCCGTCAGCTTGCCAATCGCAGCGTTCGCGGAGGCTGACGTCTTGGTGAGCGCAAGGCTGCCTTCCGAGAGTGCCTTGGAGAGCGAGGCGACAGAGTTGCCCGCCGTAGCGCGCGCCTCGCCCAGCAGGTCATTGCCCTGAGCGATTGCCTGCGTTAGAGAGGGCGTCTGACCCTGCAGACCGGCAAGTGCCGCATCTGCCGAGGCAATGGAACCACTCGTCTTATCGATGGCGGCATTCATGTCGCCAATCGAATCACGCACTTCGCCCAACGTATCGGAAGCCTCTGATACCGAACCGGCCAACGAATCCTGAGTCTGGGTTGCCTTGTCCTTTAAATCGACTCCGGCATCCTTGGCAATACTGGCAACGGTCTCGCCCACCGTGGAGACAAATTCCGAATTGATCTGCTCCTCGATAGTATTGGCGCCGGTATCGGTCACCTTGGGCGCAATGGCGCTCTTCTTCTCGTTAACGTAATACGTAAGCTTGGGCTGGCGGTAATTGCCATCGAGCATCGAGACAAGATTGTCGGAGAAGTTCTTGGGAATCACGATGGCGGCGTAGTACTCACCACTCTCGACGCCCTCTTTGGCATCGGCCGCCGAGTCGACGAAGGTCCAGCCCAACTGATCGTTCTCCTTGAGCTGATCGACGACCTGGTCGCCCGCGTTGAGCTCGCCCACCAGGTCGTTTTGGGTTCCCTGATCGTTGTTAGCGATGGCAATCTTGATACCCTGGGTGTTTCCGTACGGATCCCAGTTTGCCACGATGTTGTACCAGGCATACAGCGAGGGAATAACACACACGCCAAGGGTAACCACCAAGGCGACGGGGTTCACGAGCAATCGCTTGATGTCACGCTTAAAGATCGCAAAGGATACCTTTGCGTTGGATAGTTTGCTGCCGAGACTCACGCTTGGACCATCCATCCTGTCGTTGAATCGAATCGTACTATCGACAACCATTGTAGTAGGCGCTTTAACGTCTCAAAGCACAATGGTGTTGAGTTTTGCGGGTAGCAATATACTACGAAGATGAGTTAACGTACAGTTGTACAGTATCTTAAATTTCAGCAGGTCACAAAACCACAACCCGCACAAATAAATGATCCCTTGGGGACGGAGGGATCATTCAAAAGGAAACGAGAGTGGAAAATCTCCCACTTCAAGCCCGCATTCGAGCCAAAAGTGGGAGATTATCCACTCTCGTTCTAATCTAGTTACGGTGCCGTATCCCCGAACTACATCAAGTTGCAAACAGCCGCCGCGAAGGCCACGGGGTCCTCGGGGAGGATGCCCTCGACCAGCAGGGCCTGATCGTAGAGCAAGCCTGAGTACTGCTTGATCTTGTCGGCGTCGCCTGCCTTCTGGGCAGCGACAAGCTTGTCAAAGACCGGGTGCTTGGCGTTGAGCTCGAGCACGCGCTGGCTCTTGGGCATGCCGTCGGGCGCGCCCTCGGGTCCCTTCTGGAGCACCTTCTCCATCTCGAGCGAAAGCGGGCCCTCGGTGGTGATGCAAGCGGGGGCATCGGTCAGGCGCGCGGAGACGGCAACTTTCTCGACCTTGTCACCGAGCGCCTCCTTCATAGCGCTAAAGAGGTCCTCGTTTTCCTTGGTGGCGTCCTCGGCCTCCTTCTTCTCGTCCTCGGTCGCCAGGTCAAGATCACCGGTCGCGACGTTCTTGAGCTCCAGATGACGATCCTCGACCTCGGGCTCGGCACCATCGGCCACAGCCTTCTCGGCAGCCTCGCGGGCAGCATCGTCCTCGTAGATCTTGGGCATATCGGCGGCAACGTACTCACGCATGGCCTGGAAGGTGAACTCATCCACATCCTGCGTCAGCAGCAGCACGTCATAGCCGCGGTCGAGCACGCCCTTCACCACGGGCATCTTAGCCAAGCGCTCACGCGAGTCGCCGGCGGCGTAGTAGATGGCCTTCTGATCCTCGGGCATGCCCTTGGCATACTCGGCCAGGGTAATCATCTTCTGCTCCTTGGCAGACCAGAACAGCAGCAGATCGGCGAGTTCATCGGCCTTCATGCCGTAGCTCGAGTAGATGCCGTACTTAAGACCGCGGCCAAAGTTCTCAAAGAACTTCTCGTAGGCCTCGCGGTCATTGTCGCGCATATCCTCAAGATCGGCGGTAATCTTCTTTTCCACGCGCTTGGCGATGGCCTTGAGCTGACGGTTCTGCTGCAGCGTCTCACGCGAGATGTTGAGCGACACGTCAGCGGAATCCACGACGCCGCGGACAAAGTTGTAGTAGTCGGGCAGCAGGTCGTCGCACTTCTCCATAATCAGCACGTTGGAGCTGTAGAGCGCCAGGCCCTTCTCGTAATCCTTGCTGTACAGATCGAACGGGGCGCGGCCCGGCACAAACAGCAGGGCGTCGTACTCGAGCGTACCCTCGGCATGGAAGCTGATAGTGCGTGCCGGATCGTCAAAGTCGTGGAACGTGGACTTGTAGAACTCGTCGTAGTCCTTCTGCTCGACATCGGAGCTGCGCTTTTTCCAGATCGGTGTCATGGAATTGACGGTTTCGAGCTCCTGGTAGTCCTCGTACTCGGGCTTGTAATCGTCGCCAGCATCCTCGGGCTTGGGCTTCTGGCGGCTCTTGGACACCATCATCTGGATCGGGTAGCGCACATAGTTGCTGTACTGCTGAATCAGGCTCTTGAGGCCCCACTCGGTCAGGAAGCGATCGTAGGTCTCGGCCTCGCCGTCGGCATCGAGCTTCTCGTTCTCGCGCAGCGTCAGGATGACATCGGTACCGTGCTCGGCACGCTCGCCGTCCTCGATGGTGTAGCCCTCAAGACCGTCGGATTCCCACACATGGGCGACATCCTCGCCGTAGGCGCGGCTGACGACCTTCACATGGCTGGCGACCATAAAAGCCGAGTAGAAGCCCACGCCAAACTGGCCGATAATGTCGACATCCGAACCCTGCTGCTCGGCGTTCTCGGTCTTAAACTCCTCGGAGCCGGAATGAGCGATGGTGCCCAGATTGCGCTCGAGCTCCTCGGCGGTCATGCCAATGCCGTTATCCGAAATCGTGATGGTGCGGGCGTCCTTATCAAAGGAGACGCGAATGGCCAGGTCGCCCTGGTCGATCTTAACGCTCGGGTCCTGCAGGCTCTTAAAGTTGAGCTTGTCGACGGCGTCGCTCGCGTTGGAGATAAGCTCGCGCAGGAAGATTTCCTTATTGGTGTAGATGGAGTTGATCATGAGGTCGAGCAGTTTTTTGCTCTCGGTCTTAAATTGACGCATGTGCAGTCCTTTCGCGCTACCCCCGCCCGCAAAAACGGCCCGGTCGCCCGAGCCGCATCGCAGACCTGCTATGTTCAGACTTAGATTTTATAACCCATTAGCGCGCATATATACATACGGAATCGAAAAACTGTATGTCAGAGCGCTCTGATGCGCCAATTGCCAAGGAGTGTCCCAAACTGCCGGCAGGAAAGGAACGTCCCTATCTGCCATCTACGCGCTTGGCCATCCAAGCATGGGGCTGGCCCTCGTCTTCGTAGTCCACCGGGGCAATCTGCGTGTAGCCCGCCTTGGCATAGAGCGGCAGCACGTATTCCTGAGCATGCAGCTTAATGAGCTTGGCGCCGGCATCACGCGCGCACGTATCACTGGCCTCGACAATCTTGCTCGCCAAACCGCGACGGCGCATGCTCGGCAGCACGCCCACGCGCCCCATAATGTAGGTCTCCCCCGCCGCGACGCCTTCGTCCAAGTCGCACGCCGGCGACACCGGAGCCTCTGCATCAGCCGCGCGCTCAAGCTCTTCGGGAAACACGCGCGAGCAACCGGCGAGCTCGCCGTCTACATAGAGCGTCACATGAATGCAGTCAGAAGCCTCATCGATCTGGTCGAACTCATTCTCGTAGCCCTGCTCGTCCATAAAAACGACGCGGCGCACCAACGCCGCGTCATCAAAGCATCCCGTCTTAAGTTGGATATCCATGGCTGCCCTTTCATTCAATGCGAACGTTAGGGACAGATATTAGCGAAAATGAGCTCCGCGCACACTAAACTTCGCGCGAGCCTTCGCCAGGCAGTCGTAATGACCCACGTTATGGGCATCGCTCGCGATGAAGCTGTACAGGTTCTGATCGAACAGGCGCTGTGCCGGCTTTTTCTCGCGACCAAAGCGACCGCCGGCAATAAAGTCCGCCGAAGCCTGCAGCTTGCAGCCCATATCGACCAGGCGCTCCGCCACGCTTACATCCTTTTGAACCGCACGATAGCGCTCAGGATGAGCGATGATCACCTGGTAGCCACGGCACTGCAAATCGTAAATCGTGTTCTCGTACTCTCTAAACGCATACGCATCGGCATGCGTCGAAAGCTCGAGCAGAAACTCGTTGGTCCCATCGAAATGCAAGTGCTCCGCGGCATCGATACCAAGCTCAACGAGCTTTCGATGGTTGACCTCGAAGCCCATCTGGAGCGGAAAACCGTCAGCGTTATCGCGCAGCAGCTCAAAGGCATCCCACATCTTGTCGTAATCAAAATAGGGATCACGGCAGTGAGGAGTGCAAACGATTCTGGTTACACCGGCCCGCTTGGCAGCCTCGAGCATCGCCAAGCTCTCATCGAGATCGGCGGCGCCGTCGTCTACACCCGGCAAGATATGGCAATGAATGTCACGCATAGGTCAGCCTTAATCAACTAAACGTTTGCTCGGTTGGTGAAGATGCCCTTTTTGGAAGTCCCCTGATCGTCGGAGCCCTTCTTCACCTTCTTACCGTCCTTGGTGTAGTAGGAGTAGTAGTACTCGCTGGTCTCGGTCTCGCAGTAGTTCATAACGGTACCGATGAGCTTGACCTTCTCGGACTTCTTAAGCTGACCGATGGCGTTGAGCGCCTCCTCGCGCTTGGTGAAGTCCTCGCGCACCACGAACAGCGTGCCGTCGGTCAGGCTGGCAATCTCGGCAGCATCGATGAAGGTGCCGACCGGGGGAGCATCAAAGATGACGTACTGGAACTTGGCGGACAGTGCCTTTACCAGCTTGGCAAAGCGGTGAGAGACGATGATGTCGGCAGGATTGGGAATATGCGGCTCGGCATCGAGGAAGTAGAAGTTCTTCTGACCCGTCTCGACAATTGCCTGGTCAATGGAGATCTGCTCGGAAAGGACCGCATAGAGTCCGCCGCGGGAGCGAACGCCGAGCATATCGGCAAGGGACCTGCGACGCATATCAGCCTCGACCAGGAGCACGGACTTGCCACTCGTGGCGATTGCCTGAGCAAGGTTAATGGAAACCGTAGACTTGCCCTCGTTGGGAATCGAGGAGGTAACGGTGATGGTGCGAATGGGGTCGTCCACGCTCGCAAAGCGGATGTTGGCCAGAAGGGTCTTGGCGGCATTCTGTACAACGAGCTTGTCGGTGTTCTTTGCCTTAGCCATGCCTATTTACCACCTTTCATAGCCGGAATTCGGCCAACAACGGGAATACCCAGGAGCTCTTCCGCCTCTTCGGCACCGCGGATGCGAGTATTGAGCATGTCTGCCAAAACGACATAGGCGACTGCGATAAAGATACCGGCGAGGAACGCGACAGCAACGTACAGCGTGCGCTTGGGGCCGCTGGGGACTTCGGGAGTCTTAGCCTCGTCGATAACGTTGATGCTCTGGGCAGCGCCGACGTTCTGAGCGACCGTACTCACCGAGCTGGCCATGGCCTTTGCGACCTTAGCCGTCTCCTTGGCATCGGTGCCGGTAACCGAAAGCGTAATGACACGCGTGGTGGTCTCGGAGGAAACAGACACCTTGTAGTCATCCAGGTCAGCAAGGCCCAACTCATTGGCAGCACCGCTCTTAACGCTATCGCTATCCAGCAGCGTGGCGATATCGTTGGAAAGCATCTGGCTCGCCGAGAGATCGTTGTAGCTCATCTGACCGCTATCGTCGGTCTTGGCGAGAATGTACATGCTCGTCGTCGCGGTGTAGGTGTTGTCCATCGCAACGAAGGACACGATGCCCATGGCGATCGCGCAGACCACCGGAAGGGTGATGACCAGCTTGAGGTGCTTCTTCAGCAGCTGGAACAGTTCGAGAAGGGTCATGCAGCTTGCCTTTCATTTCCCCAGTTCGGATTGACAAAACTGTCCGTATGTTATCGCATCTTTTTACCGAGGCCAAACTCTATACATAAGAAACAGGCTCTCCTGTAAAAATGTCGGAAGCAATCGTAAAATTGCACAACAACGCCGCACCCGAAAGTCAAATGCGGCGTCTGCATCAATATCTATGTTGTATCGCTATGCGAATGGCTCGTCCTGCCGTATGGGAAACGTCACCGTAATGGTGGTTCCCACGCCCAACTCGCTCGACAGATCGAGTGTGGCGTGATGATACAGGGCCGCATGCTTGACAATTGCAAGCCCCAGACCGGTTCCGCCGCGCGCCTTGGACCTACTCTTGTCCACGCGATAGAACCGCTCAAATACCTTGCCCTGTTCTTCAGGCGCGATACCGATTCCCGTGTCGGCGACCGCAAGGAACGGATGGCCTTCGTCGTTGGTGCCGCACTGCAGCGTAACCGCACCGCCGGGTCGATTGTAGCGGATGGCGTTGCTCGCCAGATTATAGATGAGCTCGTCAATCAAGCGCGACACGCCTTCGATGACCACAGGCTTGGTCTCATGACTTATCGTCACATTCGCCTGACGGGCGACCTGTTCAAGACGCTGCTCAACCGCGTAGATGGCACGCGAGAGCTCAATAGGCTCCGTGGACCCAATGGGCACCGCCTCGCCCTCAGCTGCACGCTCGGCCTCGTCCAAGTTAGACAGCGTAAGGATATCGTTGACAAGCGCTGCCAAGCGGCCCGCCTCACGATAGATGCGACCGCCAAAGTTGCGCAGGTCGCCCTCGCCCTCGACCATGCCGTTTGCGATGAGCTCGGCATAGCCCGAAATCGCCGTAAGCGGCGTCTTGAGCTCATGGGTGATATTCGCCGTGAACTCGCGGCGCATACGGTCGTTGTCCGCCAGCACCGCCATTTGGCGCTTGAGCTCCTGGCGCTGCGACTCAATACGCTCAAGCATGGGGACCATCTCGGCATAGGCGTGCTCATAGCTACGGCGTGGGTGGTCCAAATCCACCTCTTGCAAAGGCGCGATGATGGCACGGGACTCGCGGCGCGCCATAAAAAACGAGAGTACCGCACCCGCTGCTGCGATAAGCAGCATCGGCGCCACCATCGACAGCAAAATCGCCGCAACGCCAGGCTGGGCCTGCGCCAAGCGGACAACCTGGCCGTTATCAAGGGCGACGGCGCGATACAGCATAATCTCGTCGAGCGTAGAGCTTGCGCGCTCCGCGGAACCCAAACCACTCTCAAAGGCCTCAATGACCTCGGGGCGATCGCCATGGTTGGGCAGTGTGGAAGGCGACGCCTCGTTGTCGTAGGCAACCGATCCATCCTTGTTAATCAGCGTGATGCGCAAGTCCTCGCGATCGAGACTACGCAAGAACGGGATGGGCTCCTGCTGTTCGTCGAGAGCGGCAGCAATGAGCTCGGTTTCCTGCGCCAGATTGGCACTCGTGGCATCCGCCAAGGTGTTTTGCACAAAGAACGCACCCAGCACCGTAAACGCCACGATAACCGCCATGGCGCAGACAAAGATCGTCACAAAAACGCGGTGCGACAGCGTATGTTTTCCCTGGGGGGCGAAGACCACGGGTTACTCCTCCGATGCGGTGGCCGCGGTGTCGTCACCTTCGGCACCATCACCGGCAGAAGGCTCGGCCAAGCGGTAGCCCACGCCGCGCACGGTCTCGATGGCGCTGGCATGCTCGCCCAGTTTTTGGCGAAGCGTCTGCACGTGCACGTCAACGGTGCGCGAACCGCCGTCGAAGTCCCAGCCCCACACGCTCTGCAGCAACGACTCGCGGGTAAAAACCACGCCGGGCTTGTGCATGAGGTACTCGAGCAGGTCGAACTCGCGCAGGGTGAGCTTAAGCGGCTCGCCGGCAACGGTCACCTCGCGATGGCTGGGCGAGAGCACGATGTCGCCCACGCTGAGCACATCGCTCGCCTGCTTGACCATGCCGCCGCGACGCAGCAGTGCGCGGCAGCGGCTCGCAAGCTCCATGAGCGAAAACGGCTTAGTCAGGTAATCGTCGGCACCGCCATCGAGCGCCATCACCTTGTCGAGCTCGGTATCCTTGGCGGTAAGCATCATGATGGGCACCGTCGCCGTCAGGCGATCGGCACGCAGTCGACGCATAATCGCCAAGCCATCGGTATCGGGCAGCATGATGTCGAGCAGGACGGCATCGGGTACCCGTCGCGCCACGGCAGCCTTAAACTCACCGTCGCACGAAAAGCCTTCGGCCTCAATCCCCTGCTTGCGCAGCGCATAGACCGTCAAATCCCTGATGTTGTCATCGTCCTCGACGTAATAGATCATGTTGAACCCCTTTGCGGCCGGCATGACCGCATCTTAACCCTAAAGGTACCTTTACTAGATGGTATCAGCCAAAACGTCCCGTCAAATAATCCGCCGTGCGCGGATCGGTCGGATTCTTGAAGAGTTGCGCGGTGGGCGCGTGCTCCACCAGCTCACCCAGCAAAAAGAATGCGACCGAATCGGAGATACGCGCCGCCTGCTGCATATTGTGCGTAACGACCACGAGCGTGCAGGTCTCTTTGAGCTCGCAGGCCAGCTGCTCCACCACCAGCGTCGACACAGGGTCGAGTGCCGAGGTCGGCTCGTCCATCAGCAGAATGTCGGGCTGCACGGCAAGTGCGCGGGCGATGCACAGACGCTGCTGCTGGCCGCCCGAAAGACCCAGACCCGACTCTTTGAGCTTGTCCTTGACCTCATCCCATAGCGCAGCGCGACGAAGGGAGTCCTCGACCAGCTCATCCAGCGCAGCGCGATCGCGCACACCCATACCGCGCGGACCATACGCGACGTTGTCGTAGATGCTCATGGGAAACGGGTTGGGGCGCTGGAACACCATGCCCACGCGCTGGCGAAGGCGGCAGATGTCGTAGTCGCCCAGGATATCTTGACCATCGAGCGCAATCTTGCCCTCGATTCGGCAGTCCTTGATGCCGTCGTTCATGCGGTTAAAGCAGCGCAGCAACGTGGACTTTCCGCAGCCCGAAGGCCCGATGAACGAGGTAATCTGCTTGTCGCGGATCTTGATATTCACGTCCTTGAGCGCATGGTGGTCGCCATAGAACAGGTCGAGGCCCTCAACATCGATTCGCGTCGGCGAGGCGGCAAGATCCTCTGCCGTGGGGCGAGTCGCATCCCCAACCTCGCGCTCGTGCGCGGCCTCGGCCTGCGCTTTCATGAGTTCTTCAAGCTCCGTGGGCTCCACAGCCGCAGCAGCCGTCATACCGCATACCTCCACATCGATATCAATTCAGCAGTATCGATAGTAGGAATCGCGGCTCATATGCACGTGAGCGCATTGTCAAGTGTTTGTAAGGGCACACTGGCTATGCGGCGGGCAGCTCGATGGTGAATATCGTGTGTTCGGGCGTCGATTCACATGCAACGGTACCGCCGTGCGCGCATACGATCTCCTTGGCGATGGCAAGCCCCAGTCCAGCGCCGCCGCGATTGGTCGCACGCGCCGCATCCAGGCGATAGAACTTCTCAAAGATCACCTTGAGCTTTGCCTCAGGGATGGGATCGCCCTGATTGATAAAGCGCACGCGCACGCCACCGCCGTCCCGGCGTCTGGCCCCGATCGTGATGGTCGAGCCCTCATAGCTATAGGCAATAGCGTTTTTCATGATGTTGTTGAACACGCGAGCCATTTTGTCGCCATCCACGAGCACCGTCAGGTCCTCGCGAATATCAACTTGGACTTCCTTATGCTGCTCGTTGAGGATGGGATAGAACTCGTCAGTCACCTGAGCCAGCAGCAACCCCAGATCAACATAGCCGCGCGTGAGCACGATATCGTGGAAGTCAAAGCGCGTGATATCGAAGAACTCTTCGATGAGCGTATCGAGCCGGTGCGCCTTGTCGAGCGCCACGCCCGTAAAGTGCGCACGTTGCTCAACCGGCAGCTCGGGAGCCTCTTGCAGCAGCGAAAGATAGCCCACCACACTGGCAAGCGGGGTGCGTAGGTCATGTGCCAAGTACGTGACCAAATCGTCCTTGCGATGCGACTCGTCACGCAGAGCTTGCTGCACCTTGCGCTCACGGTCACGCACGCGGTTAAGGGCGCCCTCGACCTCCAAGAAGTCGCCGTCGATGTTATCCCAGGTGTCGGGGTGATCGATCAGGCGATCTTGAATACGAGCGGCCAGCACACAATCGGCATGCTGCTCTCCCTGTTCGTAGCCCTGGTAGTACAGGGCGCGGCCACACAAGAACAGCACGCACGCGGCAAGCGCCAGCACAAAGCCAAGCATGTTGAATACAAAGCCGGCATCGAACAGCACCGGCCCTTCGATGCCGCCGAGCGCCATGGCGCCAATCGCCAACGTCATGGCCCACGCGGCGCCGCCAATCACCACGCAGCGGCACACGATCTCAAATCGATCGATCAGCAAAAAGCCGACAAGCAGCACCGCCAAGATTCCGACGATGTTGTCGATGCCAATCAGCAGCAGGCTCAGCAAAAAGAGCAGCACCGTTGCAAGCGCGCGATTGTCGACGACCGACCTCACGTATTCAAAGAGTCGATCGGGCACCTCGAACGCTTGTCTATCGTCTTTTGTCATATCAAGATCCTCACAAGCGAAAAGCGTTATTCGATTATGTAGCCGACGCCCCAGACGTTTTTGATAAAGCGCGGCTTTTGTGCGTCGTCGCCGATCTTTTCGCGCAAGTGGCGAATGTGCACCATCACCGTATTGTTGGAGCCGGGCATAAAGTCCTCGTTCCATACCGCGCGGAACAGGTCCTCCACGGCCACCACGCTGCCGCGATGCTCGACCAGATACAGCAAGATTGAATACTCGGTGGGTGTGAGGCGTACCGGTGAACCGTCCACCGTTACGGAACGAGCATCGCGGTTGATCTCCAAGCCGTCGAGCTGAATGGTCGGCGACTCGGCCGCCTGCGCACGGCTACCGTAGCTGGTGTAGCGGCGAAGCTGAGCGTGCACACGCGCGATGAGCTCCAGCGGGCGGAACGGCTTAACCACGTAATCGTCCGCACCAAGCGAAAGGCCCTCGATCTTGTCTTGCTGGGCATCGCGCGCCGTCAGCATGATCACAGGATAGGTATGGCTGGAACGGATCGTACGCAGCAGCTCAAATCCATCGATATCGGGCAGCATGACATCCAGCAGCGCCAGATCGAACTCCTGCTCCAAAATCGCCTTGGCCGCATCGGCCCCGCAATAGGCAATCTGGACATCAAAGCCCTCTTTTGTAAGGTAGATACCAACCAAGTCGGCGATGGCCTTTTCGTCATCAACTACCAATATGCGCTCGTTCATGCGTGCTCCTCTCGCGCTCCATTATGCCCGAGGCGACGCACGCCACACACAACAAGCGTGGGTGATTAAGTCGGCCTTAAGCACCCTTGTGCCCGTTCGGGCGCGGATGTGGGCCACGCACGCACGCGATGATCGCCGACGCCGGCAAACGATATACTCTAGTTCCAGAAGAGACCATCCCGTCGAAAGCGAAATCTGTGAAGTCCCTCACCTCTTTTGCAAAGCGCTCAGCCCAGCTTGCCGCCGGCTTTGTCTGCGCTATCGCCCTTGCCGCTGGCGCGCCCACCGTCGCCGGCGCCCAAGTGCTCACGACCGACAATGTTTGCGGCAAAACCGCCGATGCGCGCGGCATCACGGCCGAAAACCTGCCCGATATCGATGCGACCAATGCCCTCGTCATGGGCAAAGACGGCACCGTCTACTATGGGCGCGGCGCCGATGAGCAGGTCAAGATTGCCTCGATCACCAAGGTCATGACCGCAATCCTAACCGTCGAGAATTGCAAGATGGACGAGAAGGTCACGGTGAGCAACGCCGCAGCCACCGTGGGTAATTCGACCGCCGGCTTGCTCGAAGGCGACGAGCTTACCGTGGAGCAGGCGCTGCGCGGCCTGATGATTCCCTCGGGCAACGACGCCGCCATCGTGCTCGCCGAATATGTGGGCAAGAAGATCGACCCTAAGACCAAAGACGCCGAGGCCACATTTGTGAAGGCCATGAACGAGCGCGCTAAGAAGCTCGGCTGCACCGGTACGCTTTTTGAAAACCCGCATGGTCTGGACTTTGATGGGTGGGCTGGCGATATGCACTCAACCGCACACGACGTAGCGCTGATGATGCAGGAGGCCATGAAAAACGACACGATCCGCGAGGTCGTAGCGAGCGAGGATTCCTGGATCGAGGTCACGGGCGCCGACGGCACCGACCATTCGCATTCCATGGACACGCATAACTATTTGCTGGGCCAAGATGGCAACATCGGCGGCAAGACCGGCACCACCGACGATGCAGGCTATTGTTTTACGGGTGCCTACAACCGCGATGGCGACGAGATCTACACCGTTATTTTGAACTCCACCACCACCGACCAGCGCTTTACCGATACCGCAACCCTTGCCAACTGGTACTACGACCACAAGGTGACGGTCGCAATCGCCAACACGCAGGAAAAGACCGCCAACGGCAACCCGCTTATGGCGCGCATTAGTCAAACCGACTGGACGGATAAGACGATCGACGCCACGCTCGCCGATCCCACGGCGCAAGCGACCGTGTTTTCCCTTGCCGGCGAGGTGACCGAAAAGGTTAGCTACGACGATCTTTCGGGCACGGTGCATGTGGGCGACAAGGTGGGCAGCGTTACGCTCAAGCAGGACGGCACCAAGATCGCCGTCATGGACCTGGTTGCCGACGAGGAAGGC
>CAUAJB010000024.1 GCA_958429225.1 uncultured Collinsella sp. | reverse complement strand
CCGACACGGTGCTCGTCGGTTTTTGGTGCGACAAGGGCGCGTGCACGCCTTCGGTCGTGACGTTGCTCTCCGCCTTGCACGGCAAGCGCGTCTTCCTGTTTGGCACCTGCGGTTTTGGCGCCAGCGAGGAGTACTTTAGGCAGATTATCGACCGCGTATCGTCTAACTTGGCCAATGATGCCGAGCTTGCGGGCTGGGCAATGTGCCAGGGCAAGATGGGTCCTGCCGTAAAGCAGCGCTACGAGGCAATGCTTGAGCAAGAACCCGAAAACGCGCGCTATAAGATGCTGCTCGACAACTGGGTTGCCGCGAAGGACCATCCCACCAAGGAGGACCTGGACAACATGGCTGCGGCTGCCAAAAAGGCCGTGTTGGGCGAGTAGGCCGCCGCTCGCGGTGCCGCGCGCTCAATCGTACAAGCGTGAAAGCCTCGAGATTCTCGAGGCTTTTTTCTTGACAGAGGACCGCGCCGTGGCAAAATGAACAGCGTTCACGTTGGAGGTGAGAGCATGAATAACACAGCGACGTCTAAGGAGAAAATCCTGAAGACGAGCCGTAAGCTCATCCAGCAAAACGGTTGGACTGGCGTCAACATCCGTTCGGTCGCCGCGGCGTGCGGCGTGTCGGTCGGATGCATCTACAACTACTTTGATTCTAAAACAGCGCTCGTGGGTGCGACCGTGGCAAGCGTGTGGGGCAACATTTTCCATCACCCTGATGACGAAACCGTTCTGGACGACACGCTCGCGTGCATTCGCTGGATGTATCGCCAGATGGAGTACGGCTGTCAAAAGTATCCGGGCTTCTTTACGCACCATTCGCTGAGTTTTATGCAGCAGGACACCGCGGACGGCAAGCGCCGCATGCATCATGCCTGGCAGCATATCCTCGACCAGCTTTGCGTGGTGCTCAAGCGTGATCCTCGGGTGCGCCCGGACGCCTTTACCGATCAGTTTTCTGCCGAGCAATTTGCCGAGGTCCTGTTCTCGCTCATGCTCTCTGCCGTGATCCGGCAAGACTTTGATCCGAGTGCCGTGCTCGAGATCACATGTCGAACCCTCTACTAACAGTCCCCGCGCAATGCGGGGATTTTTACAGCAAGAAAGTGAACATAGTTCATGTTAAGGAGGTGATGCCCGGCACCAGGAATTCAAACCGTACTTTGCAACCATTCTTTTAAGGAGACATATATATGCGTGCTATCTTCGAAACGTTGTTTGATATCGCGTATTTGGTGACGGTCATCACCATAGGTATCCGTATGATTCGCGGCAGCAAGGGCAATCGCCAGTTCCAGCTGTTTGGCTGGATGGCGGTCGTTTTGGGCGCCGGTGATTCGTTCCATCTGGTTCCTCGCGCGCTGGCGCTCTGCACGACGGGCTTTGACGCGTATGCCGTGCAACTGGGCCTGGGTAAGTGGATTACCTCGATTACCATGACCGTCTTTTACGTACTGCTCTACTATGTGTGGCGCGAACGCTATCAGGTGAAGAACCACGTCGGAACGACCGCGGCAATCTTTGCGCTAGCCGCCATGCGCGTCGCGCTTTGCATGCTGCCGCAAAACCAGTGGCTCACCAACCAAACCCCACTCGAGTGGGGCATCCTGCGCAACATCCCGTTTGCCATTATGGGGCTGATGGTCATCGTGCTGTTCTACCGCAGTGCGAAGGAAGATGGCGACGAGGCCTTCCGCTGGATGTGGCTCACCATTGTGCTGAGCTTTGGCTTCTACATTCCCGTGGTCCTGTGGGCCGAGGTTGTCCCGGCTATCGGCATGCTGATGATTCCGAAGACCTGCGCGTACGTCTGGACCGTGCTGATTGGCTACAACGCCATGAAAGCGGAGGGCTAGGTCCATCTTCTAAACGCAACGCCCTCCCGGGCGGCGGGCACGAAGTTCCCTGCTCTACAGTCCTGCGCAAGACGAAGGTCACATTAAGCGGCCTTCTTTGCGTGCGGAACTCGCGATGAACTTCGTGCCCGCCGCCCGGGAGGGCGCCTCTTTATTGATGGAAGGCCTAATAAGCTGAGGGTTCGATTCCCTGATATGGACAGGGTGGGACGGTTTTTCGGAAAGCTTTGGTGTGGAGTGACCGAATCTTGCCAAGATTCTGATACATGGCGAAGCTTGGAATGAAATGAAACATTGAATAGAAATTTTAATTGGGGGGGGGTAGTATCATTTGCGTTGTACAACAAAGCATACTTAGCGTGAAAAAATAGCATAGGGGGGTTGGTTACAGGTATCGAACAAGGCAGGCCGGTACGGGTATTAAAGACTGCTCACGCCAATTTCTGGGCATTTCGGTATTAAGTGTTGCAAAAAATAAAGGTCAACAGTATGATATATGCCATGAAAAAGATCTCAAACTGGCTTTTCCGAATCTCATTTTCAAGGGCCCTGTAGCGTTTGAGGAAAGTGGCGGGCCCTTGAATCGATCGAATATGGCTTCGATGGAGATGGATTAATCGTTTTGATGACTCGCAGACTCAAACGTTTTATTGCACTTCTTAGCAGTCTGGCGCTTGCGCTTGTCATAGCCCTTGCCGTTGTTTCTTTTGCTCCCCGCGCATTTGGATACACGCCTTTTGCAGTGCTTTCGGGCTCTATGGAGCCCGAGCTTCCCGTCGGCTCCATGGTGTTTGTTCACCAGGTTGATCCAACGGATATTGCCGTGGGCGACAATGCAACTTTTTACCGATCGGACGGCGCCGTGGTGACTCACCAGGTGTACGAGGTCGACCCTGTGGCGCAGACGATTAGCACGCAGGGAATCGCAAACAAAAATGCAGATGGAACCATCATGCACGACGCCGAGCAGACGCCTTTTTCACGCGTGATCGGCGTCGTTTCTTTTTGTGTCCCTTACCTGGGCTTCGTTAACGCATATTGCACGACGATGCCCGGTTTGCTTGTTGTGGTGGCCGTTCTGGCGCTGCTGGTCGCGGCGTCGATAGTGCTCGATCGGATGGTTTCCGACGAGCCTGCGGGCAATCATGCCCGCGCGCATGCGGGGGAGCGGCGTCCATAGCGGCAGGGGAGAGGCGTCGGCAACGGCAAGGGCCGTTGCCGGGGAAGTCGATTTTCGAAAGGAAGAGGACGATGGAAAACAAGAAGAAAAAGCGCTACGGCATCGTTGCCGCCTTGCTGCTGCTGGTGCTGGCCGCCGGCGTGGGCACCTATGCATGGCTGACGGCGCAGTCGAGCCTGACCAACAACTTCACTACTGCGGGCATCAACAAGCCAACTACCGATCCCGACAAACCGGAGCAGCCAATTCCGACTGACCCCAATAAGGTCGACGGCAACCTGACCGAGACCGAATGGGTTAAGGACTCTAAGCTCGCCCCCGGCGTGTCTGTTGCCAAGAATCCTAATGTCGGTATCGGCAAGGGGTCAGAGGATGCATATGTGTACGTTTTCGTGAAAAACAAGACGGCGCCTGCCGGGACCAAAGACTCCAAGACGACTTACTTCACCATTAACTCTGGCTGGAAGGCCGTTGATGCGACCGCCGTTGCGGGCGAGCCGACTCATTATCTCGGTGGCCTCTTCGTTTATGTTGGCAATGGGACCGAGGCCACTCCGCTTATTGCCAGCAAGACCGAGGACAAGTGGACCGGTGAGCTGTTCAGCCAGGTGACTACGCCCAAGGACACCGAGCAAAAGGATTTCGCCAATCCTGCCACGATGGATGTCAACTGCTTCATTTACGCAGCAGACAATACCGCTGAGGGTTCGTCTGCGTCTGCCTTGGCTGCTGCCACGGATTGGGCTAACGGCCTGAAGTAATCCCACCCCCTCCACCGAGATCCCGGCCCGCTCCCCATCCCCATTTTCGGGTCCGGATCTCGGTCCCCCTTTGATCGACGATTGGCGAACGTAATGCTCAACAATCTTTCCGACAATCAGAAACGCACCTTGGCGCTTGCCGCGATGGCGCTGTTGGCCCTGGCGTGCCTGTGCGGCACGCTGGCTTTTACCGTTGATATGGTTCCGGCGAACAACGTCCTATCGTTTGGCAGCGTGAAGGTACGAGTCTGCGAATACACCCTCAACGAGCAGGGCGAGGAGATTCCGTTTGAGGCCAACGAGCACGGGGACTATCCCGACACCAAGGCCGGGGGCTCTGACATCAGCCGCATTGTGCGCGTGGAGAACGTCGGCGCCCAGCCTGAGTACGTTCGCGCTCGTCTGCGCATGACGTCAGTGGCACCCGACGGTTCGAGTGCGGATGCCTCGGGCAACGTTGCCTTTAACGTGAACGCGGGCGAGGGGTCCCCGTGGATCGATGGCGGCGATGGGTGGTACTACTACCGCGGATTGGCTGGCCGTGGCGGCATGCTCGACCCCGGCGCCATGACGGAAAGCCTCATGGACTCGCTGCGCTTCGTGGGCGACTACAACGAGGCCGCGCGCGGTGGCTCATTCAGGCTCGATATCGACGTCCAGGCCGTGCAGGCCAAAAACCAGCAGGCAAACGATACCGTCCTCGACGTGCTCGACGTCGCGGGCTGGCCGGAGGCGAACTAGCCCATGGAGATCAAGAACAGAAACCGAGGCGTGCTCGGCAGGCTGGTTGCCGTCGCGGCGATCGCCCTTTGCTGCGTTATGGTGCTGCCGGCGGCAGCGCATGCCGAGGAACAGACCGAATTCCATATCACAAACAGGAACGACTTCTTGGCGTGTGTCGCGCTGTCGCGTCAGCGCGACACATCGCAGTGGCGCGTCTATCTCGATAACGATATCGTTCTTAACGATGATGATATGAACGCCATTGTTGCGGATACGGTCAAGCACCTCTCCTTTGGCAACAAGGAGCATCCCTTTAAGGGCGTCTTTGACGGTCAAAACCATACCGTGAAGGGCCTGAACTACGAGAATAAGGTCTTGGACCCCGAGCGCGACACGGGCTTCTTTGCCGAGACCGACGGCGCCACCATCAAGAACTTCCTTGTCGAGGACGCCAACATCTGGGCGGACTTCCGCGGCGGTATCATCGTGGGCAAGGCCGTCAACACCAGCTTCGAAAACGTCATGGTCATGGAGAGCACCCTGCACGTGACTTGCGCCAACAACATGCTCAACGTGATTACCAACGCAGGCTTTGAGGGAGGCCTGATCGCCGGCGAGCTCGACGGCTGCAGCCTCTACAACTGCGAGGTCCGCGGCGGCCGCGCCGTCAACAACACGACCTCGGGCGTACAGGCAATCGGCGGCGAGGGGCTGTATATGGCGGCGTTTGCCGGCTACGTCAAGAACTCGACCATCGAGTACTGCCGCGTGACGCCTACGCGCAACGAGGATGGCTCGATTGCCGAGAAGGGCATGACCGACGTCACCAATAAATACGATGTGGCCGTCGGCGCCCTGGGCGGCAACAACGTGTACGCCTCGGGCTTTGTGGGCTGCATGGCGGGCGACGCCAAGATCATCGACTGCTTCTCGACGGCGCAGTGCTACAGCTATGCCGCATCGTACGTGGGCGTTGTCGCCGTGACGCGCGCGTGGACGGGTGGCCTGGCGGGCCGTATTTTGACTGAAAAGGGCAACGAGCTCGTCCGCAGCCACTTTGCGGGCGACCTGAGCTCGCGTCAATACAACCCCATCGCCGTGATCCCCATCATCCAAAACGATGTGAACCTGGGCGGCATTGCTGCGCGCGCCAACAAGGGAGATGCGACGGTCACCGAGTGCTACTTTAAGCCGAGCGTGAGCCTGTCTGGCAATAGCCAGGGCAATCCTGCCAAAAAGAAGATCCCCTCGTTTGGCGGCGACGGTACCACCAAGGGCGACGGCTTTGGCCCGTGGGACGACGGGCGCTACACCACGCGCGAGCTGTGGGAGGAGCACGACTACGACTTCTGTGCCGGCACCATGCGCTCGACCGCTAACGATGAGGCCCTTGGCGGTTCGCATGCCAACGAGTGGGCGATGGATTACAGGCTGAATATCCCCGTGCATGGCCAGAGCGTTAAGGCGACGATTGATTTTCCCGGCGCGGGTACCGCGACAATCGAGAAGACCAAACTTGGCAAAGACCAGGCGACCACGGATCCGTACGCCTTTGCCGTGAGTGCCGTGCTGGCGGGAACTGCCCAGGGCTTGGCCCAGGGCGATACATCGGTGACGTTCAAGCAGGAGACCTCCGCAAAGCCTGAGGGGCTGAGCGAGGCGAACGGCGGCTACCGCTTTATGGGCTGGTTCCGCGAGCCCGATGTGCGTGTGAACCGAATCGGACAAGACAACAGCTGGTTTGATGGCAAGACCGATGATGCTGCTGTGAGGGATGGCAAGCGCGTTCAGGACAACACGAAGCACGAGGCGACCTCTATCTACACTGCCGACAACGGCAAGGATCATGCCGAGAGTGAGGGCTTCAAGGGCAATGACCTCTTTATCGCTTCATACGAGGCGCAGGTGCTGTTCTATAACGTTAAGGGCGAGACGCTTGATTGGAAAGACGGCAAGGCACACGATCCGTCCACGGACTGGTACCGCTATGGCGTCGGTTTGACGCCGGCTGCCCCCGCGGATCGCGGCGGCTTGCCGCCTACCGCGACGTTTATTGGATGGACCACGCAGCCGAACGCCGATAAGAGCATGAATGGCGCCTATGCTGCCATTACCTCAGATCAGCTGGCTGATCTGAAAAACAAGGGAGTATTCTATCCCGCGGGCAGCGAGATTGCCGTGGTCGGCCCCACCGATTTCTATCCCGTGTACAGCGACTACGTGTCGAACATCATGACGGTGTTCGAGGGCAATGACCAGGACAAAATCGACAATGAGACCCTACGTGACGGCGTTGGCAAAACCAAAGTCGACGTCCAGACTGCCGGGGACGGCACCAGCGTCTACACGGTACAGGTGCGCGACACGGACGGTACGCCCCTGTCCGAGGGCGGCAAGCTGCCCGATGGGTATCGCTTCCTGGGCTGGTACGAAAACAAGCAGGCCGCCGATGGGTCCACGGTTGAGGTCCGCGTAAGCCGTGACCCAAGCTATACACTCCCTGCCGATGTCGATCTAACCGTGCCGCACACCTATACGGCGCGCTTTGAGTACCGCGTGGATTATTACGTCTGCGCGTACGCGAACGATGAATACACGAATTCGGAACTCCTTTGCTCTGTATGGAACGAGTACAAAACACCGTTTAACGAGCAGGTCGGCACAAGCTATGTTCGAGAGAACGTGGTTCACTGGGGTTCCGAGCACGTTAATCATGGCGACAAGGATGCCTATAAGGGCGAATGCGCAGAGGGATACTACGACAGCAATACGCTAATCGTGGCCCCCATGAGCGCATATTCGCATAACGTGAGAAACGATACGGGGGCGGATACCCTAAAGAATGTCCTTGTGGATACAGATTTCCCGGGTTCTGGAACGTTTGACGAGGAAAAGGTTATTAATGCGTTGCAGTACACGTTTAAGCCATCTAGCGATCGTTATAGCTTGAAGTTTTGGACGCTTGAGAGAATCGGCGGTCGATGGACATATCTCAATACTCCTGAAAAGAAGGATACCGTAAAGGCTTCAATCAATTACACTTCGAAATATCGCATGCGTGCGATGGTGACGACACGCGTCGATTTTTATAAGAAAGATGGCACGGTCTGCAAGGAAACGACACGTCGCTACGAGAGCAATTTGCTCCAAAAGAAGAGTGGCGAAGAGGATCCTCATTACACGTACAAGTATCCCTTCATCTATACGAATGATACGGTTGATAAGAATTCCGGCGGGGACAGCGACACAATTGAAAATCCAGATCTGACCCTCGAGTCCTCTCCGACTGATGCTGACATGGCCGTGCTGGGCTATAAGTTCCTGGGCTGGATTTCGACCGCCGAGGTCAAGAAGGATTCTGCCGTCTGGAAATATATCTATGATGTCGCCAACGACCCCTATGTGACGAGCAATCCGGAGAAGGCGGCGCCATACTTGGCCACGGATGACTCCAAGGTCACCCAGTGCCAGGATGCCTATCCCGTCTACGCAAAGTACGACGTCAACTACACCACCAACCTGCACCGCGCAGGTTTTGATGGCACGGACAAGGTTAATGTGCCTAGGTACGACATCGCTCCCGTTATCAACGCGGGCACCGACCCTGCTACGGCAACGGTGACCCCTGACGTTGCGACGCCGGTTTATAAAGCGGGCGGTAAGCTGTATGAGTTGCAGAAGGTTGAGATCGAGCTTCCGAATGGCGAAGTTAAAAAGCTCGAACCTAACGGCGATAACTCGTATTCCTATCAGGTGGAACCCGGCGGGGCCTATACATTTGTGGCGTACTATTCGCCGTTGGCGGTCGTGTACCATCTCAATGCCAAAGATGTGGATGGCAAAGTTGCTCAGAAAGGCGATATGCTCGGCAACCTTGATGGCGGCATCCCGAAGCCCACTTATGACGTCAGCACTATCGATGCGGATACAGGAGGTGCGTTCAACGTCTTCGTGGGCTGGACGGAAGCCCAGCCGGCACCTGGCAAGGGCTATGTCGCTTGGTCTGAGGGTATCCGTATGGTGAGTGCTTCTACCGTGGTCAAGGCCCCCATGGAGCTGTACCCGGTCTACCGTCCCAGCCTGGTTACCGTTCAATCGAACATCGACTCAAATCTCGCGAATCCTGCTCTTGTCCGCGGTCTCGGCCGTACTGATTCCGGCGACCAGATTTCTCTTGAGGTCAAGGCTGTCAAGGAGGTTGTGGGCATTGACGGCACCAAGTACGACTTTGTCGGCTGGTCGCGCGACTATGAATCCGATGGCAAATACACCCTGATGACCGATGACGAGAAGTATCCCCTCGAGGGCAGTGAGCCCTTTGAGAGCGTGACCTACACCGCGGTGTACAAGATCGCGCCGCATAAGGTGCGCTATCACGGTGTCGACGGGTCGGTCATCTTTACGGCGACGGTCGACTCGGACGACGAGCGAGCGACGGGCGCGGGTTTCGTTCATGACGTCGATGTTCCCAAGATGGATGAGGGTGGCAACCCGGTCTTTGATGACAAGGGCGATCCCGTGATGGAACAAAAGTCCGTCGCGTATGACCCGGACGCTTATTCCAAGATCGTTGCGCAGCTCGATGAGCGGGCGGCGACCAGCGGTGACGTGCGCGAACTCTTCCTGGAGTGGCGATATGTGGGTGCCGATGGCACTGCGAAGTCTTGGAATGGGTTTAAGGGCGAGCCGATCACGGGAGACATGGATCTGTATCCCGTGACGTATCGCGTGACCGCCAACGACACGTCCGATGCTGCGAACCCCGTAGCCATGACCGCGAAGCTCAAGTGGCTGCTCGATCCCACTGCTGCCAGTACGGTCGATGACAATGCCGATAAGGCGCCGTTTAAGGTTTGCTTTGCCGAGCCGTTTATGGGAACGCAGTTGACTGTCACGGTTAAGCAGGCGAGCTATGGCCCCAATGCATCCGTGACGGAGGAGCCCGTAAACGGCAAGCTTGTCTCGCTCTACAGCCTGGGCTCGGGTAATGGTTCGTTCGACTTGGCCAACCGCCTGGATTCCAAGACGACGGGCGAAGGGGAGCAAGGCGACGGCAATGCTGTGTTCAGCTTTGACCAGACTCATGCGCTGACGGTCGTTAAAAAGACTACCGATGCCAGCGCCATGGGACAAACATTCCGCTTTAAGGTGACACGCAAGGCGTCGGAGGATTCTCCTGCCGAGACGCGCATGGTCGAGGTAAAGGTCGATGGGACGCAGCAAGAAAACGGCAAGACCTGGTATGTCGGCAGCGTGCAATTTGCCGCGTCGACGGGCATCTATACCGTCGAGGAAGATACGGCTTGGGCATGGCGCTACGAGGGTGAACTGAGCACGCCGGGCAAGGCGCCCGGTAAATCTGCCGAGCTGACCATCTCGTCCGCCTCGAGCGCGGGCGACACCGTGGTGACGTGCGTCAACACGCGCGCGAAGGACAAATGGGTCGATGGTGGCTCGCGTGCCAAGAATGTTTGGGAAAACGGCACGCTGAGGAGGGAGGACTAGGATGACTAAGCGCAAGCGGATCGTCGCCCTCCTTGTCGGCGTTCTCCTTTTGGCCGGCGCTGCCGGCACCTTTGCGTGGCTTTCGGTTACGGGCGTGCTGGTCAACGAGTTTGGCTTTGGCTCGGTGTCGCCTTCAGTGGACGAGACGCTCAAGGACAACGTGAAAAGGGATGTCTCGGTTAAAAACACGGGCTCGGCTCCGGCATACCTGCGTGTTGCGGTGGATATCTACTGGCAGGATCAGGATGGCGCGCGCCTGTGGGATGAGCCGGTTGCCGACGCCGACTACACCATTGAGTGGGGCGATAAAGGCGATGCCGCTGCCGCTAACAGCCCTTCATCTTGGGTTCTTGCGAGCGACGGGTTCTACTACTGGACGTCTCCTGTTGCGCCGCTCGGCAAGACGGACGTGCTCATCAAGAGCGTGATCGAGCGGAAGGCAGCTGGTAAGAACCTGGTCGTCGACATTTCGACCCAAGCAATTCAATCCACGCCCGACGATGCGGTTACAGAGGCATGGGGTTGCACGGTCAAGGATGGCGTGCTGGTGCCGCCGCATGGAGGTGCGTAAGTATGGCGTTCCCGATTCGCAAAGGCGTTGCGCGCTCCTTGCGTTGCGTGGTCGCGGCCATTCTCTGCGTGGTCGCGCTCGCCGTTCCCGCCCGTGCGTTCGCCGATACTCCCGCGATTGCGTATGACGGAAATGCGCGCCAGCTGACGGTCTCGGGGGCGACGATGTCCTCGGGGGAGCCCGACCTGTTTCCAGCTTTTAAAGATCTAATGCCGGGCGATGAGCGCGAGCAGCAGATCGAGATTCGCGCCACAGGCGTAAAGTCCCAGGTGCGCGTATTTGTGCGCGCCGTTGTCGATCACGAGACGGCACACCTGCTGTCGCCCATCACATTAACGGCAGCGGTCAGCGATGCGTCCGCAGACTGGCTCCAGGCAGGAACGCCGGGCAGCGTGTTCGCCCACCCTACGCAGGTCGCAACGTTTACGAGCGATGGCAGCACAGTGCTCAATTTGCAACTAAGTGTCCCGACGTCGGTAGGCAATGAGCTTGCCGACGCAAACAAGACCATTCGCTGGGAAATCACTGCCGAGGACGATGGCGAAACAATTCCTGCGCAGCCCGCTGGCCCCAAAAAGCCCGGCCTGTTTGGCCTGGCTGCGACGGGCGACAACTCGCTCGCTCTGCTTTTGACGCTGCTAACGCTAGCGATTATCGCTTTTATGGTCGCGCTGTTCTTGTCTCAAAGGAATAAGCGCTAGGTCCATCTTCTAAATGCAACGCCCTCCCGGGCGGCGGGCACGAAGTTCCCTGCTCTACAGTCCTGCGCAAGACGAAGGCCACATTAAGTGGCCTTCTTTGCGTGCGGAACTCGCGATGAACTTCGTGCCTGCCGCCCGGGAGGGCGCCCTTTTATTGATGGAAGGCCTTATAAGCTGATGATTTCATTCCCAGATGTATTCAGGGTGGGACAGGCTTTCCGGATACAAAGAAGGCCACATGACGTGGCCTTTAACTTATATATGTTCAGCAGATGCCCCCATGACAAGCCGCGCTTCAACACCGAGGCGTCTGCCCGGCCGGCGCGGAATGTAAGGTTCATCGCGAGTTCCGCACGAGCCGGAGAGCACTTAATGTGCTCTCCGTGCGAGCAGGACTGCCCGAGCAGGGAATCTTACATTCCGCGCCGTCCGGGCAGACGAACCGGGATACAGACCCGCTACTTGATCTTGGTTGTACCCGGTGCCAGGTTGGGGTCGGTCTCGTTGGCCTCGGTCTGGAAGTGCTCGGTGTACACGTTCTTGCCGTCGCGGAACATCTCGTAGTACTGCATCTTGGCGTAATCCTCGCGTGCCTTGATGGCGGCTGCTGCAGCGGCGTCGTCACCGGTGACGTTGGAGGAAAGCGCCCAGCGCAGGCTGGCGTCCTCGTAGCCGACGGAGTTGATGGCGGGCAGCGACTCGCGCAGCGTCATGTGCGCCTTCTGATAGTCGGAAAGCGGTGCGCCGATCAGCTGCATCAGCTGGGTGGACAGGTAGTTGGTGGACAGGTCGTCGACCTCGCTCGTCTGGTCGCAGCCGGCAACGTCGTAGTTGGCCCAAATGATGTAGTCGGTCTGCCACAGGCGCTCTTGATGCGTGGCGTCGTCCTCGCCGGTAAACCACTTATCGTTGAACTTGGACGGGAAGAACGGCTGGTGATCGCCCCAGAACACCACGACCACCTTGCGGTCGAGCTTGCTCAAGGCGTTGAGGAAGTAGCGCAGCGCCTGGTCGGACTGCTCGATGCACGAGACGTACTCGTCGACATCGGACAGCGTGCCGTCCTCGATGGTCTTGGCGTCCAGATCGGTCGTGTCGATGTTCAGGTGCATCTGCTTGTCGACCGGCAGCAGACCCGTGTCGTAGCCCGAGTGGTTCTGCATGGTCACGTCGAAGATAAACTGTGGATCGGCATTCTGGTCGAGCAGCTCAAGAATCTTGTCGTAGGTGGCCTGGTCGGTCACCATGCCGCGCAGGGTATCGGCGCCCTGGAAATCGTTGATGGACAGGAACTGGTCAAAGCCAAAGTCCTTGTAGACGTTCTCGCGGTTCCAGTTGGTGGCGTGATTGGGGTGCATGGCCGTGGTGGAATAGCCGAGCGATTTGAACTGCTCTGCCAGGTTCCCGGTCGTCTCCATGTTGTAAATGGTATAGGGGTACACGCCCGAACCCAGGTTGGCCATGGAGTTGCCGGTCATAAACTCAAACTCGGTATTGGCGGTACCGCCGCCGTAGGCGCTCACATAGAGCTTGCCGCGGCTGAGGCAGTTGGACAGGTTCTTAAAGTACTGCGGGCCCTCGTAGCCGGCGCGCATGTTCTGGTAGATGGACAGGTCCGAGAAGGTCTCGTTCATGATGGCGATGACCGTGGGCTTCTCGCTGTCGAACTGCTCCTTTGCGGCGGCGCGCTCGTCACTTTTGGCGGCCTCGGACTTGTCGTAGGCCTTGGCGTACTTTTTGAGCGTGGCCTTGGCATCGTCGACGGAGTAGTCGGCGGGTTTGGGCGGCTTGATGGACTGCGCTGCGCTAATGAAAGCGGGCAGATAGCCCTCGCGCCAGTAGCTCTCGAGCGGACGCCAGGTGTAGACGGTGATGCCGAGGGTGTTGTAGTAGTCGATGAGCGTGACGTGTGCGGTCACACCGCCCAGGCACAGCATGGCGACGAGCAGGTTGGTGAGCAGGATGCGCTTGGCGTTGGCGGCGCCCTTCTGACGGTGCGGTGCCACCAGGCCGGCGTACTCGCATAGCAGCATGGCGATGGCGGTAAAGCCCATGGATAGCACGCAGAACAGCGAGATCGAGAAGGTGTAGCCGGTGCCGGCGACCGCGGCGGCGGTGGAAATGGCCGAAAGGTCGCCCGGCTGGATGGGCATGGATTTAAACGTGATGACGAAGAACTCGGCAATGCCCAGGACAAAGAGGGCAAAGGCCAGGACCGCGGGAGCTGCGCCGTGGCGCTGGAACAGGAAGAACAGGCCGACCATGAGTGTGGTGATGATGGCCCACTCGAGCAGGATGCACAGGGGGTAAACCCAGGTAAAGTCGTGGTTGGACGAGACCTCCATGCCAAGCAGCGCAAAGACGCCGGCGAGCAGCAGGCACAAGACGGCGGCGACGAGCGGTTTGCCCACAAAGGCGCCGCGCAGGCGGGCGAGCTTGCCGGTGGGGGCGGGGGCATCGGTAGCAGCGAATGCAAAGACGCGCGGGGCGATGCGGTCGCGGGCGATGCTGGCCCAGGCGCAACCGGTGAGGATGGCGTTGGTCAGGATGAGCATCACAAAGGCGAGCGGCTCGTTTTGGGCGACGAGGCCAATGGCGCCCCAAATGGTCAAAAAGAGCTGGAACAGGCCGAAGGCGACGCTCCACCCAAGAGCGCTTTTGGCAACGGTGCCCGACCGAGCGCGAATGGCCTTGGCCTCGCGCAAGACAAGGTAGACGGTCGCCGCAAGACCGACGAGCGAGATGGCGGCAGCGAACATGCTGAGACTCCTCACAAACTTAAAACCTACGAAAGCGGGGGTTTACCCGATTGTTACCAAGATATGCGCAGCAATTGGTGGCTGCGCACAACAACCAGCCATATTAACGCGCACGTGTGGCGGTGTGGCGCAATGTAGTGGCGACCTGCGCGATAATGGACGGGAATTACACGGAAACGTAAAGGCTTCTTAAAGAAATGGCGAGGGTAGGGCGATGAACGAGCGGGTTTGTATGACGAGTGCGGGCGACGTGGGCGCTGGCATGGACGCGGGCGGCTATCCGGTCGAGACTACGGGCAACGCGGTGCTGGACACGTTGGAGCATCGCTCGTCTACGCGTGCCTTCGCGCGCGATGACGACGACCGTCCCGTGGCGGTGACCGACGAGCAGCGTGCGGCGATTCTGCATGCGGCGAGCCGCGCGCCGTCGGCGGGCGCCATGATGATGTATTCCATCGTAAGCATTCGCGAGCAGGCTACGCTCGACCGCCTGGCCGACCTGTGCGACCACCAGCCCATGATCGCCAAGGCACCCTGGGCACTAATTTTTGTGGTCGATTATGCCAAGTGGATCGATCTGTTTGAGCACGTGGGCTGCTTTGAGCCCGAGTTTGTCGAGCGCACGGGTAAGGCGCCCCGCCGCGCGCCGGGTTTGGGCGACTTTGCCATCGCGGCCCAGGACGCCGTGATCGCCGCGCAAAACGCCGTGGTTGCCGCCGAGGCTCTGGGGCTGGGGAGTTGCTATATCGGCGATGTCGTCGAGAATGCCGAGGAAGTTGCCGAGCTGCTCGATTTGCCGCCCTATACCATACCGCTGTCGATGCTCATCATCGGCACGCCCCGCAAGGAGCGTCCGGCGATCGCGCATCCCGTGGTGAACCTGGTGCACGAGGAGCGCTACTGCCGTGCCGATACCGCGACCATGGATGCGCAGGTGGCCGAGATGGACGCGATGTTCCGTCCGCATGCCCGCGAGGTGGGGGAGCGCGTCGTGGACATCTATACCCGCAAGCACACGAGTCCCTTTATGGCCGAGATGAGCCGCTCCATGGAGTGGTGGTTCAAAAATTGGCTTGGAAAATGACGAATCTGACAAAGGGACAGTCCCTTTGTCACATTCCATATCGCCGAGATGGCTTAAAGGCCGTATAAATGTTTATCTAGCTGGGAAAACAGTGCCATTCAAACATGGGCCGATTACCTATAATTCCTTCGAACATTAAAGTTGGGAGGAAACCGGCTTATGGAACAAAAGGCCAAGGAGGCAGCCTCGCACGCTGCGATTCCTGTGAGCATCTCGGCGATGCTCGTCACGCTGGGCGTGGTGTACGGCGATATCGGCACCAGCCCTATGTATGTAACCAAGGCGCTCGTTGCCGGCAACGGCGGCATCGGAAGCGTCACGGAGGAGTTCGTGCTCGGCGCGCTCTCCCTTGTCGTGTGGACGGTCACGCTGCTGACCACCATCAAGTATGTGCTCATCTCGCTGCGCGCCGATAACCATGGTGAGGGCGGCATCTTTGCCCTGTACAGCCTGGTCAAGCGCTGCGGCAAGTGGCTTATCATCCCCGCCATGCTGGGTGGCGCCGCGCTGCTCGCCGACGGCATCCTGACGCCGGCCGTTACCGTTACCACGGCCATCGAGGGCCTGCGCACTATCCCGGCGGTCCATGCCGTGCTGGGCGATGATCAGGGCCGCGTCGTCGCCATTACGCTCGCCATCATCATCGCGCTCTTCTTGGTACAGCGCATCGGTACGGCCAAGATCGGTCACGCCTTTGGCCCCATCATGACGCTGTGGTTCCTGTTCCTGGGCGGCACGGGTCTGTTCTTTGTCTTCCAGCACCCCGCCGTGCTGCTGTGCCTCAACCCGGTGCGCGGCATCGCCTTTTTGCTGAGCCCCAACAACCACGCGGGCATCATGATTCTGGGCAGCTGCTTCCTCGCCACCACCGGTGCCGAGGCGCTCTACTCCGACATGGGCCACGTCGGCCGCGGCAACATCTACGCTACCTGGCCGTTCGTTAAGTGCTGCCTGCTGCTTTCCTATATGGGCCAGGGCGCTTGGCTTATGAACAACGCTGCCAACCCCGAGCTCATGGGCATTGCCGATCTCAACCCGTTCTACCAGATGCTCGCCCCGGGCCTGCGCCCGTTTGCCGTAGGCCTTTCCACCGTCGCGGCCATCATTGCCTCGCAGGCGCTCATCACCGGCGCATTCTCGCTGGTGTCCGAGGCCAGCCGCCTGGACCTCATGCCGCACATGCAGGTCTTCTACCCTGCCGAGACCAAGGGCCAGCTCTACATCCCCATGGTCAACAACGTCATGCTTGTCGGCTGCGTCATCGTGGTGCTGCTGTTCCAGAACTCGGCGCATATGGAAGCCGCCTACGGCCTTGCCATTACGCTGACTATGATGTGCACCACGCTTCTGCTCTTCTTCTACCTGCACGAGGAGCGCAAGCTCAAGGTTGCTCCGTGGATCTTCGCGGCCTTCTTCCTTTTGCTCGAGGGCTTTTTCTTTGTGAGCTCGCTCACCAAGTTCTTCCACGGCGGCTATTTCACCATTCTGATGGCCGCGCTCATCATGGGCATTATGGTGTGCTGGTACAACGGCACGGCGGTCGAGCAGCGCCAGTTTACGCTGCTGCCGCTGCGCAGCTACCTGCCGCAGCTCAAGCGCCTGCGCGACGACGACCGTTACGAGCGCATGAGCGACAACGTCGTGTACCTGACCAAGGACACCCATACCGACTACATCGACCGCGATATCGTCTATTCGATCTTGGACAAGCATCCCAAGCGTGCCCGCGCCTGGTGGTTTGTGAATGTCGAGACCATGGACGAACCGCACACCTTTGCCTATTCGGTCGAGACGTTCGGCACCGACTACGTGTTCCGCGTGCATCTGTACCTGGGCTACAAGATCAACCAGCGCGTCAATGCCTACCTGCGTCAGGTTGTTCAGGACCTGGCTGCCACCGGCGAGCTGCCGCCGCAGACGCATGACTACTCGGTCTACAAGGATCCGGGTAACATCGGCACGTTCAAGTTCGTCCTGATCCGTAAGCTTCTGGCGCCCGAAAGCGATGTGGAGCCCAGCGAGCGTACGGCCATCACGCTCAAGTACATCATCCGCCGCGCCGCCGGCACGCCTGCACGCTGGTATGGCCTGGAGAACTCCAACGTGAGCTTTGAGTACGTGCCGCTGTTCACCAAGTTCAAGGCTGTGAATAAGATGCAGCGCCTGGCCCCCAACGAGCGGCCGTAGACGTCGGCGGCTACACGGAGTTAGTTTTTGATGGACAAGATTGAGACCGGGGAGGCAAACATGGATGCAAAGATGCTTGATGGCCGCGAGGTGGTTGCCGAGCTGGTACGTGAGGCACGCGCTGACGCCGCCGAAGATCGGTTTTTGACGAACCGTGCCAACATGGATATGGCCGATCGCGTAATTTCGATCGTGGCACTGGTATTTGGAGCGGTGTGCGTGTGTGCCCTGCTCGCGCACGTGCTGTTTGTCTAGCGACCGTCGGTTGCAAAGGCTATACACTTGGAACCACCACAAGGGAAACCACCACAAAGGTGCCTGTCCCTTTGTGGTGGTTTTTGTTTTTGAGAGAGGGGCGGGGCACTGATGGACGTCCGTACGGACGGCGATATTGCCGATAGCTTTTGGTGGCGGCGCACAACGCTGACGCGCCGCACTCCTCTGTATGACGCCTGCGTATCGGTGGGGCTGCTGGTCGCGGCGACGATTGTGGGCGCGCTGCTCGACCATCCGGGTCTCGCGCCGAGCATCATGATCGTCTATGTGTTCGCCGTTCAGCTGTGCGCATTCTTTACCTGGAGTCGCCTGTATTGCTTGCTGAGCTCGGCTGCCGCCGTGGCGCTCTACAACTTCTTGTTTGTCGACCCGCGCTACTCGCTGTCGCTTATCGACCGCGGCTATCCCGGCATGTTCTTCATCATGTTCGTGGTCTCGCTTGTGTCGAGCTCGATTGCGTTGGCCCTGCGCCGTGCCTTGGCACAGGCTGCCGCCAGCGACCGCCGCACGCATATGGTGCTCGAGACCAACCGCATGCTGCAGCGGTGCGCCGATCAGCAGCAGATTGTCCATGCCATGGCCACGCAGCTGGCGCGTCTTTCGGGCTGTCCGGTCGTGTGGTACAGCGCCGACGCCGAGGGCGATGACCTGCTGCCGCGTGCGACATACACGGCCGTGGGCGATGCCGCACCGGTGCACGAACTGGCGCCGCAGATGCCGCCGCGGCTCTCGGCATCCGCCTATGTGGGAACGCCGCTCGACGCCACGTTTGGCGGCTCGGCGTTTTATGGCATCTACCTGACGGTTCGCACAGGCGACGGCTTCGCGCGCTCGGGCGACCCCGCCTCGGTGGTGGGCGTGCTGGCTATCGTTGCCGAGCCCGACGTGCTGACGCACGAGGAGCGAACACTTGCCGATGCCATCGTGAGCGAAGGCGAGCTGGCACTCGATCGCGCCCGCGCCATGGAGGCCCGCGAGGAGGCGGCGGTGCTCGCCAAAAACGAACAGCTGCGCGCCAACCTGCTGCGCTCCATCTCGCACGATCTGCGTACGCCGCTCACCAGTATTTCGGGCAACGCCGATGTCCTGCTCGATCAGGGCTCGACCGGCACCGCGGTGCTCGATGCCCAGACGCGCCGCGGCCTGCTCCTGTCCATTCGCTCGGATGCGCAATGGCTCAACGCTACCGTCGAGAACCTGCTCGCCATCACCAAGCTCGAGGGCGGCGGCATGCATCTGTCGACCACGCTCGAGCTCATGGACGATATCGTCGAGGAGGCGCTGCGCCACGTGAACCCTGCCGTGCGCGAGCACGACCTTAAGGTGGTGGCGTGCGATGAGCCGGCGCTCGTCAACGTCGATGCGCGCCTGATGGTGCAGCTGGTGGTCAATCTGGTGAACAACGCCATCACCTATACGCCCGCAGGCTCGCATATCATGATTTCGATTAGCGTCGACGATGGACGCGTGGCGTGCTCGGTGGCCGATGATGGTCCGGGCATCGCACCCGAGGACCGCGAGCGGATCTTTGAGTCGTTCTATACCGCCAACCACGGTCTTGCCGACAGCCACCGCAGCGTTGGCCTGGGTCTTTCGCTCTGCCGCTCCATTGCGTTGGCGCATGGCGGTAGCATAGAGGTTGCCGCGGCGGACCCGCACGGCTCGGTCTTTACGATTGAGCTTCCCGTCGCCGACGTTTCGTTTGATAAGGAGTAGCGCCGTGCCGAACTCTGCCGTAAAACCGCTTATCTTGGTCGTTGAGGACGATCCCGCCGTCCGCAACCTTATCGTTGCCGCGCTCGAGGCGCACGGCTTGCGTCATATGGCCGTTGAGACTGCCCATGCCGCCATCGCCGCCGCCTCATCGCAGGCACCGAGCATTGTGCTGCTCGATCTGGGCCTGCCCGATATGGACGGCGTCAAGGTGGTGGAGTCGGTGCGCGCATGGTCGGGTATGCCGATCATCGTGGTATCGGCGCGCAGCGAGGACGCGGACAAGATTCGCGCGCTCGATGCCGGCGCCGACGACTACCTGACCAAGCCGTTTTCGGTCGAGGAGCTGCTTGCGCGCATTCGCACGACGCTCAGGCGCCTTTCGTATGCGCAAACGGGCGGCGTTGTCTCCGAGGGCTCGTTCGATACCGGTGAGCTGCATATCGATTTTGATGCCGGCATCGCCACGATGGATGGCGAGGAGCTGCATCTGACGCCGATCGAGTACAAGCTCCTGTGCCTGCTGGCGCATAACGCCGACAAGGTGCTGACGCACCAGTTTATCCTGCACGAGATTTGGGGCACGGCAACCAAGAGCGACCTGGCGAGCCTGCGCGTCTTTATGGGCACGCTGCGCAAGAAGATCGAGTCCGACCCCGCGCATCCGCGCTATATCCAAACGCATGTGGGCATCGGTTACCGATTGGTCACCCAAGGCTAGATTGCCAACCACCATCCCACTATGAGTTGCGGTGAAATACGGTCTAAATTTGCCTAATTCCAGGCAAAACAGTCCGTATTCCACCGCAACTTTGTTTATTTGCCCTTGGGCTTGCTGGCGTAGAACTTCTTCTTTTTGGGCTTGCCAGCGGGGGAGGGTTTGCCGGCAAAGTTGAACTTGCCGTTGCCGGTCTGCGCGTGCGCGGATACTGCCGCACGAGGCTTGCGGGCTTCGGGGTTGCGCAGCTCCTTGGTTCGCTCGGCAATTTCCTCAGCGCTAAAGCCGGCCTCGGCCATGGCGTCCTCGATGGGCAGGCGGCGCACGATATAGCAATGGTGCACCTTCTGGTTGCGCGCAAAGTCCTCGGGGATGGTCTGCGCCGTAATGTCCTCCAGCACGACGCCCGCGCGTGCGAGCTTGCGCGTCTCGGGACGGAAGCCGCGCAGGTTGCAGCTAAAGATGGCATGGCCGCCCTGCGCGAGCAGGCGCGATACACCGGCCAAAAGCTCAACATGGTCGCGCTGGACATCCCAGGTGCGGCGGCCCATCTTGGACGAGTTCGAGAACGTGGGCGGGTCGACAAAGATCAGGTCCCAGCGGTTGCGCGTCTGGCGCTGGTCACGAATCCAGGCGAGCACGTCATCGCGCACAAAATGATGCTGAGGCCCCACAAAGCCGTTCTGGCGCATGTTGCGCTCGGCCCAGTCCAGATAGGTGTTCGAGAGGTCGACCGTCACGGTTTCCTCGACGCCGCCATCGGCCGCATAGCAGGTGGCGGTGCCGGTATAGGCGAACAGGTTGAGGAAGCGGCGCGCCTGCTTGGCGTGCTCACGCACCAGGTTGCGCGTTACGCGGTGATCCAGGAAGATACCCACATCCAGATAGTCGTCAAAGTTGACGGCAAAGGTGAGCCCGCCCTCCTCGATGAGCGGCAGACGGCGGCGCGCGATGTTGGCGCGTTCGCCCGATCCGCCCTTGCCGGCGCCCTGCTTGCCGTACTGCGAGCCGCCGCGCGAACGCATGCGGGCCTTGGCGTGCACATGCTCGGCGGGAACATCTAGGATGCGCGGTGCGATGGCCAAGATGTCGAGCATGCGGGCCTGGGCTAGCGCGGGATCGATGGTCTTAGGCGCGGCGTACTCGGCGATGACGAGCCAGCGGCCCGGCGTCTGCGGACAGCCCTCGTACAGGTCGATGGCGGCGGAGTAATCGGGCAGGTCGGCATCGTAGACGCGGTAGCAGCTCACGCCCTCGCGCTTGGCCCACTTGCGACGCAGACGGGCATTCTTGCGCAGGCGGTTGGCGAACTGCTCGGACTCGGGGATGAGCACGGGCAGTGGCTTGCCGTCGCCCAGGTCGAGTGTGGCGGCAGGCTCGGGCATGGCGGGGGCGGTGCTGCTTTCATCATTGGCGTTGTCGACATCCGCAACCTCGGCCTCGGCATCCGCACAGGTCGCAGTCTCAAACGCTGCGGCGGCGTGGTCGAGCGAAGGCCAGACTTCGACGGTCGCTTCCTCGTTGTTGGGCATGACGGCGATCGAGCGCTCGGGCTCGGCGTGGAGCGCGCGGGCCAGCAATCCGTCGCGGGTGAGCGCGGCGACCGGCGCCGCGGCAAGCTCGGGCGCGCGGCGCAGCTCACCGACCAGCGTCATGGCGTCATGCATGAGCGAAAGCGGGGTCTCGGTGGTGTCTGCGACCACGGCGGCACCGGCGACGGCGCCCGCGTGGTCCAGTACGGTTGCGGACTTGGCGGCGCAAAAATCGACAAAGCGCTTGTAGCCGGCGCACTTGACCATGCGCTCAGCGGTCTTGCGGGCGGCGGGGTCAACATCCGCGGCAACGATGCGTGCCTGGCGCTCGCGTGCTGCCGCCTCGCGCTCGCGTGCCTCGGCAAGCAACTGCTCCCACAGGGCGGCGTCGTGCAGCTGCCAGCCCTCAAAGCCCCAGCGCTCTCGTGCAGCGCCCGGGGCGCGGTCGGTCAGAATATTCACGGCCTCCAACAGCAGGCCGCCGCCGGCGCACGAGGTGTCGATCAGCGTAGGAAGGGCTTCGTTCTCGTAATCGTCGGCCGTCAGCTCGCGCTCGCACAGTGCGGTCCAGCCGACCTGCGCCAGCACCAGGGCGGCGTAGTCGGGGCGCAGCACGTGCGCGCCCTCGCCGGCGCGGGTCGCTGCGGGCGGCAGGCGCTTGAACAGCGGGTCTCCCGAAAGGTCCAGGCTTATGTTCGCGCGGCGCTGGCGCAGCGAAAGCAGCAGGTGAACATCGGGGTCGGCGGCGTCGACATCGGCGCGACGGCCCGTGGCCTCGGCCAGACGGTCGCACAGCGCGTCCTTGGCGCGCAGGGCCGAGAAACGCGTGTTGCGCAGCTGCTCGGTCACGCCGCGGGCGGTAATGGCGATGGTGGCACCGGGGCGAACAATGCTCTCCCAGGCGATGTCGTAAACGCCGTCGTACAGTTCATCGGCATCCTGCGCCTCAAAGCGCCCGAGTACCACGAACACGCGGCTCGCCAGGCGCGACCACAGACAGGCGCGGTAGCCTTCTTCGAGCTCGCCCTCAAATGTGGCGCGGCCCTTCAGCCGGCGGACATGCGAAAGCCCGAGGCGTTTAAGCTCGTCGGCGAGTGCGGACTCAAAGCCCTCGGGGCAGCTTGCGTAAAATTCCATGGGTGACCTCTCTGGTTGCGTCGCTCCATTATATGATGGATGCTTCGTTTGCCCTTATCCTCGAAAGGAACCCATATGATTGATGCGTGCCCCGATTCCGCCGTGCTCTTTTTTGACGTGGACGGCACGCTGACGTCGTTCGATCCCGACGATATGACCGATAAGGACTTCAATGCGGTCCACCCGTCGAAGGCCGTTGTCGATGCATTTGGTCGTCTGCGCAGTGCGGGCCACCAAGCATTTATCTGCACGGGGCGTCCCTTGTGGCTGATTGCCGATGGCCTGCGTGCTTTGGAGCCTGCGGGTGTCGTTGCCATGGCGGGAGCCACGCTCGAGGTCGAGGGCCGCGTGGTGCACGAGGACTGCTTTGGCGAGGACGTTATCGAGGAGCTTGCACGCCGTATGGCCGTGGCAGGGATTGAGGCCTTTTTCGAGACCAACGTGGCTACTTTTGCCCTGGAACCCGCGGGTGTTGAGCAGTCGTCTCTGATCGGCACTTCTGTGGTGCACAGCGCCGAGGAAATGCGCGTCGACGGCAGTCTGCGCGTGGGCAAGGTATGCCTCAATGTGCCCAGTTTGGCTCGCGTAGCCAACGATGACGGCTTTATCGAGCGCTATTTTGAGGCCTGCAACACCGGTGGCCAGAATCGCGAGTTGAGCCCCAAGGGCATCAACAAGGGCGTGGGCGTAGCGCGAGCGCTGGCGTACCTGGGCCGCGAGGGAAATGCGCGCACCTTTGGCTTTGGCGATTCGGGTAACGACCTGGGCATGCTCGCTGCGGTCGAGACGGCCGTGGCCATGGGCAACGCCATGCCCGAGGTCAAGGCACTCGCCGACTACGTGACCGACGATGTCGCACACGACGGTACCGTCACAGCGATGCGTCACTTTGGGTTGATCTAGCGGGAACCGCCAATTACCGTTCACCCGCGGCGGGCGGTTCAAATCGGCCCGCCCTGCAAAATCGTTTTGCCGCTGGAGGGTGTGCTCAAAAACGCTAAAGCGTTTATACCGTTCGCCGAGAAGATAAAATCCCGCAGCTCACGCCTTGATAAACGTAGGTAAAGTGTTTAGCAGTGCAACGCCCATGTGCAAGCGAAAGGAATCAGGCAGATGGCAATCAAGGTGTTCGCTGACGGTGCAAACCTCGAGGGCATGCTCGACATGTACGAGAACGGCAACGTTCAGGGTTTCACGACCAACCCGTCCCTTATGAAGAAGGGCGGCGTGACGGATTACCGCGCGTTTGCCAAGGAGGTCCTGGCCCACATCACCGACGTTTCCGTCTCGTTTGAGGTCTTTGCCGACGACGTCGAGACCATGGAGGCTGAGGCTCGCGAGATCGCTACCTGGGCCGAGAACGTCTACGTCAAGATCCCGTGCGTGACCACCAAGGGCGAGTCCACCGCCGAGCTGGTCCACAAGCTTTCGGCCGACGGCATCAAGGTCAACGTCACCACTATCTTTACGCCTAAGCAGGTCGATGAGATGGTCGAGGCCGTTGACGCCGAGACGCCGTCCATCATTTCGCTCTTTGCCGGCCGCATCGCCGATACCGGCGTCGACCCCATTCCGTTTATGACGGAGTCGGTCAAGAAGGCCGCCGCCAAGCCCAACTGCGAGGTCCTGTGGGCGTCCACGCGCGAGCTCATCAACATTTACCAGGCGGAAGGATGCGGTTGCCAGATCATCACGGTGCCCAACAACATCCTGGCCAAGCGTAAGAACATCGGCCGCGATCCGTACGAGGTCTCGCTCGACACCGTCCGCGGCTTTGCCAAGGATATCGCCTTGCTCGGTTTCCATATCCTGCCGTAACGCGAGCACTGGCTGCGCCGCGGGTTGTTCGTCCCGGCCTTTCCTTTCCCTATCGCTCACGCGCTTCGCGAGGGTCGCGCTAGGCAAAGGAAAGGCCGGGGCTGCCGACACGAGCTTGCCGGTAGGTTGGTGATCGGCCTCCAATCCTGCCGTGGGCAAAGGTACCCCCGCCTGCGACGTGCAAAATTGAGAGTATTCAGCAAGGTAAAGATTTTTACCAGCTGGTTGAAGCACGGAACAGCCCCCGTTTTGGCTCTGACGACGCTAAAACGGGGGCTGTTTTTTTGCTTTTTCGTCTCTGAGGGGCATCCGGAACGGTGGAATTTGCAGAATACTCGCGATTTTGCACGTCGCGTGAGGGGGGGGACCCTTGCTTTGGCGGTTTACTTCCCCTGCACCATGGTGAGGGAGATCTTTTTGCGGTCGCGATCGACCTTCTCGACCCACACCTTTACCGTGTCGCCGACGCGCACGACATCACTCGGGTGCTTGACGAAGCGGTTGGCCAGTTTGGAGATGTGCACGAGGCCGTCCTGGTGCACGCCCACGTCGACGAAGGCACCAAAGTCGACGACGTTGCGCACCGTGCCCTTGAGCTCCATGCCGGGCTCCAGGTCGTCGATGGAAAGTGCCGAGCGGCTAAAGACCACCTCGGGCGCGTCGTCGCGCGGGTCGCGGCCGGGCTTCTTGAGCTCGTTGACAATGTCGATGAGCGTCAGGGTGCCGCAGTCCAGGTCGCTTGCCAGCGCCGAGATGCTGCCCAGACGGCGCTCAATGTCGGGCACGCCGCCGCGGCTGAGCTCGCTGGCTTTAACGCCTGCGCGTTCCAGGACGGACGTGGCCACCTCGTAGCTTTCGGGGTGGACGCTTGTCGCGTCGAGCGGGTTCTTGCCACCGCTGATGCGCAGGAAGCCCGCGGCGTTGAGATATGTCTTGGGTCCCAGCTTGGGGACCTTCTTAAGCTGGCGGCGATCGGTAAAGGCGCCGTTTTCCTCGCGGTAGGCCACGATGTTTTTGGCCACGCTCGGCGTGATGCCCGACACGTAGCCCAGCAGGCTCGCACTCGCGGTGTTGACGTCGACGCCCACGCGGTTGACGACGTCCTCCACCACGTGGCCCAGGGTGCGTGAAAGCTCGGCCTGGTCAAGGTCGTGCTGGTACTGGCCAACGCCGATGGACTGGGGCGGAATCTTGACGAGCTCTGCCAGCGGGTCTTGCAGGCGACGGCCCAGGCTCATGGCGCCACGCACGGTGACGTCCAGGTCGGGGTATTCCTGGCTGGCGAGCTCGGAGGCGGAGTACACCGACGCGCCGGCCTCGTTGACGATGGTGTATCGCAGCCCAGGCGCCTGCTCGGCGATGAACTCCGAGACGACTTCCTCGGTCTCACGGCTGGCGGTGCCGTTGCCGATGACGATGGTGTTGACGTCGTCCTTCTTGACGAGGCGGGCGAGCTCGCGCTTAGTGCCGGCGACGTCGTGGCGCGGTTTGGTGGGGTAGACCACGCCGTGGTCGAGCAGCTTGCCGGTCTCGTCCATGACGGCGACCTTGCAGCCGGTGCGGTAGCCCGGGTCGAGCGCGAGCACGCGGGCGCCTCGCACGGGGCGTGCCGAGAGTAGACCCTCGAGATTCTTGGCAAAGACGTTGATGGCCTCGGTCTGGGCGCGAGCGGTGAGTTTGGCGCGGGCCTCGCGCTCCAGCGAGGGGGCCATGAGGCGCTTGTAACCGTCGGCGATGGCGGCATCGAAGATGGGAGCAAACACGCCCTGACGGCGGGGCCAACGGCTTCCAAGGCGTGCCGTGGCGGCAGCGCCGTCGACGTTTACGCGCACGCGGAGCTTGCCCTCGCGTTCACCGCGGTCGATAGCCAGCACGCGGTGGTTGGGTATACGGCGCAGTGGCTCGTCATAGCTGTAGTACGGCTCGTAGGGAGTCTTCTCGGTGGGATCGGTGGCCTCGACGACGATATCGGCGGTGTTTTGCGTAAAGGCGCGCAGGTCGGCGACGTTCTCGGGGTCCTCGGCTACCGTCTCAGCCACGATGTCCGCTGCGCCGGCAAGCGCCTTCTCGGGCGTGTCGAAGCCGGCTTCCTCGTTGACGTATGCCGCGGCGGCGTCGAGCGCGCTGCCCTTGGCGGATGCCTGCATGATGATCATGTTAGCAAGCGGCTCCAGGCCGGCTTCGCGGGCCTTCTGCGCGCGGGTCATGCACTTTTTGCGGTAGGGCTTGTAGAGGTCCTCGACACGCTGGAGCTGCGTGGCCTCGCGAATCTGCTGCTCGAGTTCGGGCGTGAGTTTGCCCTGGGCGTCGATGAGCAGAATGACGTCCTCCTTGCGCTGCTCAAGATTGCGCAGGTAGGACAGGCGCTCGTCGAGTGCGCGCAGGGCG
>CAUAJB010000023.1 GCA_958429225.1 uncultured Collinsella sp. | reverse complement strand
GCGGCGACGTTGCGCAGGCCATCGTTGACGATGGCCTGGGCGAGCAGGGTTGCGGTGGTGGTGCCGTCACCCACGGTGTCGTTGGTCTTGGTGGCGACCTCCTTCACCAGCTGAGCGCCCATGTTCTCGATGTTGTCCTCGAGCTCGATCTCCTTGGCGACGGAAACGCCGTCGTTGGTGATGGTCGGGGCACCGAACGTGCGCTGCAGCGCAACGTAGCGACCCTTGGGGCCCATGGTGACGGTAACGGCGTCGGCCAGAGTGTTGACGCCCTTGGCAAGCTTAGCGCGGGCATCGGTGTTGAACGTAATGTTCTTTGCCATGGTAGGTAATCCTCCAAAAGAAATGTGACTCGCGTCGCCGCTTCCGAGTCCTATGCGGCGGCCGCGTTCAAAGACGAATCAGAGATTCTGACGAGACTAGGCCTCGACAACGGCGTAGATGTCGTCGGCGCGCATCAGCAGATACTTCTCGCCGTCGACCTTGACCTCGTTGCCACCGAACTTACCGTAGATGACAACGTCGCCAACCTTGACGTCCATGGGGATGCGCTCACCCTTGTCGTTGACCTTGCCGGCACCCACGGCAACGATGGTGCCGCGCTGCGGCTTCTCCTGGGCGTTGCTGGCGATGTACAGACCAGAAGCGGTCTTCTGCTCGGCCTCGTCGGGCTTGACCAGAACACGATCTGCAAGCGGCTTCAAAGACGACATGCTTGTCTCCTCCTTTTTGGGCCGCGCGGTTATACCACGCGAATTAACCCTTTTTTGTTTGCGTACGCGTTGAATGGTACCCACGAATGGCGGGTTATACAACACGGAGTCAAAAAATCTTATTTTTTGGCACTTAGATTTTCTGAATGCCGGGGGATAACTTAGCGGTGACTCCCGTGTGGTTCCGGAGGGGCGGGGCATAAGGTTTCCTGCTCGGGCAGTCCTGCTCGCACGAAGGCCACATTAAGTGGCCTTCGGCTCGTGCGGAACTCGCGATAAACCTTATGCCCCGCCCCTCCGGAGCCACACGGGAGGCAGGTTAACTAATTCGGGCCCGACATTCAGAAAAGTCAGTGCAGCAAAATGGCGATGCGGATAGCGACATGGGCATGGTTTTCGCTGCGCGCGGGTCCCCTGGGGAGCGCCGTGCATTTTTGGGAGTATTCAGCAAGCCAGGACGGCTGCATACACGCCGGACACACCATATTGGTCCCAAGGACGCCTTCGACCGGCGATTTGAGTCGGCAGGCAAACCCCGCCAGGACAAAAAGGCATGCTTCGCGCCGTACCGGAGCCCAAAATGACGTCAATCTCCGCAACGTTACTCAGCCGCAGCGGCACCGGCAGAGCTCGCGGTGCTGAATACTCCGTTTTTTGCACGGCACGGGCGGGGGTACATCAGGATCAGGAAGGACATCCCAGCCTTTTTATGCAATCTGTAATGGGAAGTATGCAAAACACCAAGAGATAGCATTGCTGGTTTCCAAATTGAGCGCGGGGCAGCAGCACCTCCGCCCCGCACCCAAATCCAACAGAGCAGGGACGCTCATGGCGGATCCCCACCAAAACGCAAACGCGGCTCGAGCGCTATCCCAAAAAAGGCTGCCCGAGCCGCGCTTAACGGTACGGCATGAATACTTAGCGCTCGTAAATCAAGTTACCTGCCAGGTAGGTGGTCTGAACCTTGGTAGCCTGGAGCTCTTGGGGGTCGATGGTGAGCGGGTTTTGGTCCAGGACTACCAGGTCGGCATACTTGCCGGGCTCCAAGCTGCCGAGGTTTTGCTCGTCGCCCGCTGCATAGGCGCTGCCCAGGGTGTAGTTGCGCAGGGCTGTTGCTGCATCGATGCGCTCGCTCGGTAACCAGCCGCCCTCGGGCCAGTGGCTTTTGGGATCCTGGCGCGTGATAGCCGTGTAGAGCACGTTCATGCTTGTAACAGCTGTGATGGGGCTATCGGTGCCGAAGGCTTGGCGGATGCCGCGCTGCTTATAGGTCGCAAACGGCCACATGATGCGGCTGCGTTCCAGGCCCAGATCGCGCTCGGGGCCGCCCGGGTCGAGTGTAATGTGACAGGGCTGGCTCGAGGCAACGACGTTAAGCTTGCGTAGACGATCGATGTCCTCGGGCAAGAGGTTCTCCAGGTGCTCGAGCGTGTTATGGCCGTGCTGGGGCAGGCCGTACAGTTCGGCGGCCTCCTCAAAGATATCGAGCGCGGCATGAATCGCACCGTCGCCGATGACATGGATGCGCACGGTATGGCCGCGCTCCGCGGCCGCCAGAACCAGCTTGCGCATGCGCTCGGCAGGAACCGTCAGGCGACCTTGATCGCCCGGGAAGCGCGGGTTGGTATAGGGCTCGGTGAGATAGGCCGTGTGTTCGCTCGACACGCCGTCGAAGAACTGCTTAAAGCCTGGCGCCGAAAGCAGCGCGTTGTTCGCGTAACGTACCTGCAGCTCTTCCAAGCGCGATTGGTCATCCAGCAGCGTGGGAAACAAATGGGCTCGGATGCCCAACTTGCTGGCTGCCTGCAGTTTGTCGTAGACGTCGTCGCGGATAAAATCGCAGCCCGGCATGGGCATGAGCGACATATCGCATATCGAGGTGATGCCCTGCTCGGCCATACGCCTCATTTGATCGGCGTAAGCGCTTGCGATGCGATCCTCCCCCAGCCACTCAAGGCAGCGCGGTAGCAGCTGCATGGCAGCCGCCTCGTGAGCAATGCCCGTGAGTTCGCCGTTTGCATCCTTGTCGTAACTGCCGCCCGCTGGCGGCTCGCTGTCGCGTGTGACGCCGAGCGCCTCGAGTGCGCGGCTGTTGAGCCAAAGCGTGTGCCCGTCGCCCGAATACATAACGCAGGGACGATCGGGGAATGCCGCATCGAGCGACGCCTTGGTAGGATGCTCGGGCGGGTCCCAACGGTAATCACGCCAGCCCTGCGTCACAACCCAAGCGTCGTCGGGCAGGTCCCGGGAAAACTCGAGCGCGTGCTGCACCAGCGCCGCCTCGGACGTGCCCATATCCATGAGCATGTACGGCGAGGAACCGACCGAGGTATGGAAGAAGTGCAGATGAGCGTCATGGAAACCGGGGCAGACAAACTGCTCGCCGTAGTCGATAACCGGCGTGGCGGCAGGAGCGGCGGCGATCACGTCATCGGGCGCACCGACTGCGACGATACGGTCGCTTGCAATGGCAATCGCCAGCTCGCGGGCGGTATCGGTGCCGTCTTGCGCGGTAAAGACGTTCTTGGAGCGGATAATCCGATCGATATGTTGCATGGGCATCCCCATCTCTGGCAGGAAATTCAACACCCCCGAGTGTACTCCCCCGCCCTTGTAACAAAACCCCAAGCGGCAAACGGCAACTTTACCAGCCCTAGCGGCAGGTGGCATACTGGAGAGAGTCTGTACGATTTTGCGATCAACCCAGCAAGGAGCAAATCGACCATGACGAAGACCAAGGCACAGCAGATTATGGCGGCGACCGAGGCTCGCGCGGCTGACGACGTCACCGCGGCCATCCAAGATATCGCTACCGAGTTTGAACCATATATCATCAAGCAGCGCCGGCACTTCCATAAGCACCCGGAGCTGAGCCTTGCCGAGGAGCGCACGACCTCCGACATCGCCAACCAGCTCGACGCCATGAATATCCCCTACGAGCGTCCGCTCAAGACCGGCTTGGTGGCAACGCTTCGCGGTACCGCGCCGAATGCCTACCGCGAGGACGGCACGCCACGCCGCCGCATCCTGCTGCGCGCCGACATCGACGCCCTGCCCGTCACCGAGCAGACCGGCGAGGAGTTCGCCAGCGTCAACGAGGGCTGCATGCACGCCTGCGGCCACGACTGCCATATCGCCATGATGCTCGGAACGCTGCAAATCCTGCGCCATATGACCGACGACATCCACGGCGAAGTCCGCATCGTATTCCAGCCCAGCGAGGAAAACGGCCAGGGCGCTAAGCTCATGATCGGCACGGGTGTGCTCGACGGCGTCGATGGCGCCTACGCCGCGCACATCTGGAGTGAGGTCGACGCCGGCACCGTGAGCTGCGAGCCCGGTCCGCGCATGGCCAATACCGACTGGTTCCGCATCGACGTCCGCGGCACCTCGTGCCATGGCGCCATGCCCCAGCGAGGTCACGACGCCGTCATGGTTGCCGCCGAGATCGTCAACGCCCTGCAAACCATCGTTTCGCGCGAAATCAGCCCCTACGAGCCGGCCGTCATCACCGTCGGCGAGCTGCACGGCGGCACCGCGCGCAACGTTATCGCCGGCACGGCCTACCTCGCCGGCACAGTGCGCACCTACGGCGATTCGACCCACGAGGAAATGCCGGAGCTCATGCGCCGCATCGTGGAGCATACCGCGGCCGCCTTGGGCGCCGAGGCAGAGCTCACCGACTACACCATCGCCAACTACAAGGTCGAAAACGACGCCGCCTCGAGCGAGCGCTGCCGTCAGGCTGTAATTAAGTGTCTGGGCCCCGCCGGCCAAGGCCATTATCGCGGCACGCTTTCGGGCGAGGATTTTTCGGAGTACCTGCATCGCGTACCGGGCGTGCTCGCCTTTGTAGGTACGCGCAACCCCAAGATTGGCGCCACGTACGCCCAACATTCCTGCTTCTACAAGATCGACGAGACCGTGCTGGCAAAGGGCTCCATGGTGGCCGCCCAGTATGCTATCGACTTTTTGGCCGAGCCCACGCAAGAGGAGCTCGACGGCCCCGCGATTACCGCGGTCGCCGAAACCAACCCCGATCTGGCCGCCAAGTTGCGCTCTGCCAAGGCGACGACCGCCGAGGCTCGCGACGCCATCCATGATGCCCGAACGGCTCGCCATGCCGCGATCAAGGGCATCCACGACGCACGCGCTGCTGCACGCCGTGAGGAGAAGCACGACGAGTAATCGATTCGCTGGCATCTCGCAGTCATAGCCACATCGCGATGTCAAAGCGGGGGCGGACGTTTCGACACGTCCGCCCCCGCTCATTTGTCAAACGCTATTTCTACCAATTCTACCCCGTCCCCAAATGGCAGACGGCATGGCTACTCGTCCTGAGGTTCCTCGTCGGAGCTTGGCTCGAACGCCGACTCAGGTGCAGGTGCCGGCTCAGGCTCAGGCTCAGGCTCAGGCGCAGGCTCGGGCTCGGGCTCAGATGCCGTCTCAGGCTCGGGCGCCGGTTCAGACTCGGGCGCCGGCTCAGGCTCGGTCGCGGGAGCGGGTGCAGGTGCCGGCTCAGGCTTGGGCTCGGACTCAGGTGCGGGCTCGGCATCCGGAGCGCTGTAACCCGAGGGAGCGGACTTCTTCTCGAAGGGCAACACAAAAGTCAGGACGTCGTCCTTATCCTCATCGGCCCACTCGCTTGCATAGCGTGCGGCCCAATAGCCAACGGCACGGTGCTTGAGCATCTTGCCAAAGACCGTAAGAAATACGGTGACAAAAGCGACCAGCACCAAGAACAGCGCGAGCGTGACGCCACCGCCGGTAACAATTGCCTCAATACCCGTAGGACGATAGTAGTAGCTATACATACCGACAGAGGCAATGGCGCCAAAGACGACCGTCAAGATCCATGTGACAACGTTGGCGACCAGGCCCGTCAAAAACTCGGGAAGGAACGAAGCACAGAACAGCTTGGTCTTGTTGTGCTTAAACGCCGCCCAGACCTTATCGAGCGAAAACGCGCTCTCGACACGCCCGGTCACCGCAAAGTGCATCACGGCGATGTCGGCGAACATCTTAAAGAAGACACCCAGAATCGCCGAGGCAATTAGCGCCAGGACAAGCAGGCCGAGCGAACCGAACAGCGCAGCCTCGAGTGCATAGGAGCCGTAATAAGAATACGAGCCCGCGGCGCCAATTACCACGCCCTCCACCAGCGAAAGCACTACACCGATAACGGGAATGGCAGCGATAACCTCGAGCACGACCGAAATAACGCTCGAAAAGACTCCGAGACCAAACGACGTGGAACGCATGAGTGGACGGTCCATGCCGTCATCGACCTTGAGCGAAAGATCACGGCCCCACTCGATACCAAAGCCGGAACCACACACACTCGCAATGCAAGCTGCCAAAAAGCCGATGGCAGCCGCAATGCCGCCAATAACGGGAATAAACAACACGAGCACCGACACAACGCAAATCAGCGCCGGCAAAAACGCGATTTGGCATACACGCTGAAGCACGCCCGGAGTCTTGGTCATATCTTGGAACGCCTGAGCCACGCAGCCCTTTGGCGCATTCGCCACGGGCGGTTGCGGAACAAACTGCTGGGGCTGAGGCTGTCCCTGGGTAGCGGGGCCAGTGGCACCGGCATTAGGAGCACCACACACGCCGCAGAACTTGTCGTTATCGCCCATGGGGGCGCCACACTGCGAGCAGAACATAGAATCATCCCTTCGTATCTTGAACGAATCACTTGGATCGCAAACGATGTCTTTAGCATCATTATTGCCCAATGTGGGGTCAAATACTCAAAGATGACCGATTTGCAAGGTACGCGGCGCCAGCAGGCGGTTCGTTGAATATGTCTGTGCTAGTTCGTTCCGCGGAAGCCCTTGCCGACAATCTCGGAGCTGTCGACGATCGTGATAAAGGCACCCGGATCGACCTCGCGCGCATAACGGCGCAGCTGCACGGCCTCGCGACGGCTCAGCACGCTCATGATCACCGTCACGCACTTGCCCGAGAAGGCACCGTAGCCGCGGCTGATGGTCGCCGTGCGGTTGAGATGCTTGACGATAAACTCCTCGACCTTAAGGGGCTCGGAGCAAATGATCGTGCAGACCTTACGCAGGTGAATGCTCTCGATAGCCTTGTCGACCACAAGCGTCTTGGCAAACAGGCCAAGCACGCAGTACAGACCGACGCGCGGGCCATACAGGAAAGCCGCGATGGTCACGATGCCGATATCGACCAGCAACAAGGCACGGCCGATCTCGAGCGTCGTGCGGCGTTTGAGAATCATGGCAAGGATGTCGGTGCCGCCCGTCGAGGCGCCAATGTCAAAGACAATGGCACTGCCCAGCGCCGGCAAGATGACGGCAAAACACAGGTCGAGCCACATATCGCCCGTCATCGAAACATCCGACGGAATGAAGAGCTCAAACAGCGAGACGTAGGCCGAAAGCGCAAACGAGGCAAAGACGCTCCAAAGGATTGCCTTGCGCTCCAAAAAGATAAAACCCAGGATGACCAGGACCGCGTTGATAATCCACATAAAGACGCCGACGGGCAGAGTCGGGAACAGCGTGGAAAGAATGACCGACACGCCCGAGGTGCCGCCGAAGGCAAAGTGATTGGGGGTTTTAAAGGCCACAATGGCGAACGCCGTGAGGATCAGGCCCAGATTGAGCTCGGCAAAAAAGCGCGGAAAGCCTGGCTCCTGGCTGCGCTTGCGGCCGGCGCGCTCGCCACGTTCGATATCCTCGCGACCGACAACGCGCTCCATCGGCGCCACCGGAGGACGATGCATCTCCTCGGCGGCACGCGACGCCGCCTCTGCCGCAGCGGCTTCAATCGCCCATGCCTTGCTTTCGGTCTCGTGTTCGTCGGCCATTACGGCAACCCCTCGTTAACAATTTGGAAACAATGCGCCCATTAGGGTAACGCGGAACGCGAAGATTGCAACCCTTAGTTAGACGAGCGGTATGCCTGCATCGGGGGCATATAGCAAACGGTCGACCGCACTTTTGCTTGCGCGGTCGACCGTTTAGCGTTTTCGCAGGTAAAACCTGCCAAAATAAACATCCCTTTTTGGTAGGTTACTCGTGCTGGCTGGTGCGGTGCTCGTACTCCTCGGGGGTGATGACATCCTCGATGCGCAGGTTGACGCCTGCCACCTCAAGGCCGGTCATCGCGGCCAGACGCTCGGTCACGCGCGCCTTAACGTCGTCGAAAATCGCGGGCGCGTAGGCGCCGTACTCGATAATGACGGAAATGTTGACGACCACGCGGTTGTCATCGGTGACCTCGACCGTCACGCCCTTGGTCAGATTCTCGGCACCGAACTGCTCCTGCACAAAGTGCATGAGGTTGCCCTTCATGCCCAGGACGTGCGGTACCTCGCGGGTGGCCATGGCGACGATCTTCTCGATCACACCGTTGGAATAGGTCAGCGAGTCCTCGGACTCGTCCGCTTCCCCATCATCCCCATCCGCATCGTCGGCGGGTTCGGCCTCGACGAGCGCCTCGTCCTCGAGCGTTACGTCCTCGGCCTCGGCGGTGACGGTCTCGTCTACCTCGAGCTCGGTATCGGCCACATCGACCTTCGTGTTAAAAGCCATGGTTCCTCCTTATGCCCACCGCACACGCGGCGGTCGAATACATGCTAGCGGCCGCTAAACAGACGGCCGAAGAAGTTGACGATCCCGTTCTCGCCGTCGCGGATCTGGCCAATCACGGCGCCGATCAGCACAAAGAAAGCGATGACGAGCGTATCCCACAGGCCGAGCGTGAGCACCAGCACGGCGAGCACAAAACCAGCGACGGCTCCAAGCGTGGTGTTGGGATGACGGACGGCATAGCTCCAGATGGCTGCCCCCGTACCCTTGATGAGACCCATGGCCTCATCAAAATCATCGGCGACCGCGTCATGTGACTCGGTACCCTCCACCTTAGGATCGACGACCTCGCCTGCCGGCGCGGCGCTCTGATCGATAGTCAGGCGCGGGGTGCGGACGGTCTTGTCTTGATTGGTATCACTCACCGGAAACCTCCACGGTCTGGACGGTAGTCTTGGACGGCAAAAAACGAACGCGCGCAGTCGTGCCCGGCGTGCCGAGCATAGTGTCGCAGGCCTCCTCGATACGTTGCTGCATCGCGATAGCTTGGGAGGCCACATCCCGGTCGTCGAGCGCGATGGCGTCGACCTTAAAACGGACGTGCGATTCGTCGGAGCCCTGCACGCGCGCCTCGACATGCTCGATCATCACTCGGTCGTCGCGCTCTGCCGCGGTACGAGCACACGAGGAGAGGGCAGCGAGCGTGACCTCGATATTGCGCTCCCCCGCCGGATGCACGCAGGACGGCTCGCGACGAGCAAACATCAGGCGGAAGAAACCCACGAGCACGCCGAGCGCCACGACACCGCCGCACGCCGTAACAACGATGCGAGGCAGCGGATCGCGCATCAACAGCATAAAGCGATAGGTATATGGCCCCCAAAACTGGCAGACTAACGTACCCAGCGCCACGACGGCGGCGGCAAGATACACGATCGCCAGGGCTCGTTTGAGCACGCGCATGCAGCGCTCCCTTCAAATCTCGATCCACAGAATGCAAAACGATTCGCATCATTATAAAAGAGCCGGGTCCGGTGCCTCATTGCACGCGGATCCGGCTCATCTATTCCACGAGGCTTGCATGCTCGCTTCATTATGCCCAGATATGCACGGCTCAATCCGTGCGGGCCTACTCCTCCTCGAGGGCAGCGATGACCTCGTCGGTCATGTCCATGGTGCTGTAAACATCCTGGACGTCGTCGAGCTCCTCAAGACGGTCGATGAGGCGCTGAACCTTCTTGGCGTCGGCGCCGGAGACCTCGGTCGGGGTGGTCGGGACCATGGTGGTCTCGGAGCCCTTGACCTGGACGCCCTGCTCCTCGAGCGCCTTGGAGACAGCCATGACCTCGTTGGCGGTAGTCCAGACGATCCACTCCTCGCCGGCGTCCTCGTAGTCCTCGCCACCGGCCTCGGCGATGGCCATCATGAACTCATCCTCGTCACCAGCAGCACCGTTGGCGATCATGGTCTCCTTCTTGGCGTTCTCGTCCAGGATCTCCTTGGCGACGACGATCTGACCCTTGCGCTCAAACTGGAAGGCGACGGAGCCGGAGGTGCCCAGGTTGCCACCAGCGTGGGAGAAGGCGGAACGGACATCAGCGGCGGTGCGGTTGCGGTTGTCGGTCAGGCAGTCGACGTAGACGGCGACACCGGCGGGACCGTAGCCCTCGTACACGATGTTCTCGTAGACGGCGGCATCGGCACCCGAACCAAAGGCCTTATCGATAGCGGACTTGATCTTGTCCTTAGGCATGGACTGAGCCTTGGCCTTGGCAACGGCAGCGGCGAGGCTGGCGTTGTTCTCGGGCAGCGGGTCGCCGCCGAGACGGGCAGCAACGGTGATGTTGCGGCTGAGCTTGGAGAAGAGGGCGGAACGCTTGGCGTCCTGCGCGCCCTTACGATGCTTGGTTGTGGCCCACTTAGAGTGTCCGGACATACGTGTCTCCTATCGGTTTCGACCTAAAGCCCAGCGCGAATGCTCGGGCAATATAAACAAACGTCGTTATGATATACCTACCGGCCTGCAAGATAAACCCCAAAATGAAGGCGTCGTGATGATGCAGCCCCTTGGTGCAAAGTAACCTGTCCCCTTTGCACCAAATTAGGACCAGAGGAGGTCGCTGCGGGTGATGGTGGCGCCGATGGCAAAGGGCATGCAGGCGATGACCGGATACAGGTAGCGCATGTAGGTCGAGCCGTTGCAGGGACCGATCAGGCACACGGCGAGCACGCCCAGCAGCGGCACCCAAATGGCCAGCCCGCGCCACGAATGACGACGTAGCAGATAGACCACCACGGCGATCATGATCCACACATAGGTGGCCGAGCTCATGGTGAGCGAGATAAACGGGATGCGCTGCACCGCCACGCGATACAGGTTGATCAGGTGGTCGCACCAGCGCACAACCTTGCTATCGACCGGATGGAAGTCGAAGTACTTGAGGTTATCGGGCTTTGCCATAATCTCGGCACTGCGCGCCGTGCTGTAGACCCACGCATCGCGGGCACTCGGATAAAAGTAGCCGTAGTAGTTATTGATGAGCGCCGAGATATAGCACTCGGGATCCTTTTTGAACATCTGGGCCCACACCTCAAAATAGGCCTTGATGTCCTCCTGCGAGGCGTACTCGTTGAAGCAATTTTTGACAGCGTCCGACTTATCCGGGTTGTAACGGCGGCCCAGATTCTCGTACTTGAGCACACGGTCGATCACGGCACGCTCTTCGTCGGTCACCAAGCCGTCGCAAGGAGCCTCCACGATGGTGCCGTCCTCCTTAACCGTGGGGTTGACACCCGAGTTGAGGCCGTCGTGCTTTTGGACGAAACGAGCCGTCTGCTGGAACGGAATCGAGAGGATTTCGCGCTTGGAACCAGGCGTGATGTCGTGCACCGGCATAAAGACCTTGGTGAAGTACATATTGGAGGCAAGACAGAGCGCAAGCACCGCAAGAACGCCCACCCAGCGGAAACGCGGCGTGGCGCCCGAAGGCTCAGCACCAGCCTGTTTGGCCGCACGACGAGCCACATGCGCGTCCCACGCGCAAAACGCCGCCGCGATCACGCATGCCGCCAGGGAAAACACCAGGCCGCCATTGCGCAGAAACGTGGAACCCATGGCGCCCAGAGCGAGCAGCAGCCAGTCGTGGCGCGCAAAGAGCACAGGCCTCTGTTCGCCTGCACGCTCGACATTGGCATCGCGACGGGGCAGGCCGAAGGCCACGAGCTTCACGGTCTGCACCAACAGCACCAAAAACGCGTCGGCAAACAGCACGTCTTTGGTAAGCAAGGCCGCGTAGTTGGAGAACATGGGCATAAACACAAAGAACAGCAGGATTACGCCGCGGACCGGCAGGCTCACGCCCAGCTTGCGCAGCGACGAGATGGAATAGGCCATGCAGGCGGCCGTAATGACGAACTGAGCGCAGGTGTAGATGGCAAGACCTGCGTTGGCGCTGTTGAACAGTGAAAGCCCCAGCTGGACGCACGAACCGATGATAGCCGTATGCACCACGGGGTGATGTCCGTTGAGCAGCACATTGGGATTGAGCAGACGCAGGTAGTCACTCGTGCCGTTGGGGTAGTTGAACCACTGGCGAATCTGCGCACCCGTATCTCCCATAAAAAGGCCGGGCAGCGAAGCGATGAGCGTGGGCGCCCAGGCGACCATAAGCACCAGGAAGGGCCCGGCAAAGGGATGGACCGAGAGCACGGCGTGAGCCACACGCCATACGCGGCCAAAGTGCGCTTCAGAAAACGGAATGCGCCGAGAGCTCAGCCAATCTAGACACTCAAAAGCCAGATAGAAGGCAACGACCGCCAAGAGCATCCAGCCCGCACCGCCTATCCAGGCACAGATAATGCGGGCCTTGTCGCCGAGCACGATCTCGGCCGAATCGGTGAGGTCGTAGCTGCGGCCAAACACCATGCAGACGGCAAAGAACAGCGACGGAAGGATCACCGAGGGACGCCAGGCGTCGCCGCGGCCAAAGAATACGTAGCGAAACGGCAGCGTGAGCAGGCAGGCAAGCGCAAGCAGCATGACCGCGTCGGTATGGCCGGCAAACGAGAGGAGCACCTCGTAGCACACGTACAGCATGCCCGAGGCTTTGGGGTCAATTGCCAAGACTGCGTTGCTCGACACCGGGGCGGGATCGATGGAAAACGCCGTGGTCGCCAACAGCGCGAGCAAAAATGCGATGAGCGTCTGTTTGGCGGGGTAGCGCTTAAACCAGACGATGCGGGCGGCGTCGCGCGCAGCCGTTGTGGAGAGGTCGGGATCCTTCACAGTCCGAAAGCCTTTCTAGAAACCTATCAAACTCGGCAAGACCACCACAAAGGTGCCTGTCCCCTTTGTGGTGGTTTTGGTGGTTAGGCGTCCAGGTAGACGCGCTGGGGCTGGTTGCGGCGACGGGCGAAAATGATGAGCGCCAGGCCGGCGATCACGAGCGGCAAACTCAGCAGCTGACCCATGGTGATAACGCCTCCCAGCAGATAACCCAACTGGGCATCGGGCACGCGCACGAACTCAACGAGAAAGCGGACGATGCCGTACCCCATCACGAACACGCCCATAAACGTACCCTGGGGCAGTAGCGGCTTTTTGCGGCTGAGTACCTGCAAAATACAGAAGAGCACGACGCCCTCAAGAAACGCCTCGTAGAGCTGGGAGGGATGGCGCGGCATATCGCCCGCGGTGCCGCCAAAGACCACACCCCAAGGCAGATCGGTCGGCTTACCCCACAGCTCACCGTTGACGAAATTGGCACAACGGCCCAGGCACAGGGCCAGCGGGGCGCCGATCACGGCAAGGTCGGCGACGGTCCATGCATCAAGCTTGTACATGCGGCACACGATGATGCCGCCCAAGATGCCGCCCACCAGGCCGCCGTGGAAGCTCATGCCGCCCTCGTTGGTGGCAAAGATTTCGAGCGGGTGAGTCCAATAGTAGCCATCGCCGTAAAAGACGACGTAAAACAGGCGCGCGCCGATGATGAGGCCAAAGACCGCGCCGACCACGACGCTCGTCAGGTCATCGATCGTGATGTCGAAGCCCCAACGACGCTGCGTGCGGTACATAACGACCGCCGTGAGCAGGGCGCCGACCACATAGGCCAGACCGTACCAGTAGATCGTGATGGGGCCCGCCGAGATCGCAACGGGGTCAAGCATATGGTAGAGGTCGTTGAGCATATCGATCCCCCTGCTCCCTACATACAAATGCGGCCGCGGGCCTTGCGCTCGCAGCCGCATATTTGGGCGTGACGTCTATGCGGAGCATGTCGTCCGCAGCTTTCGCATCTTAGAACGGCGCGTACTCGTCGTACAGGTCCTCGGCCTCGCCGGAAGCATTGACCTGCTCAACGCGGGTAACGCCGGGCACGTGCTCCTTCAGGATGCGCTCGATGCCCATGGAAAGGGTTAGCGAGCTCATGGGGCAGCCGGCACAGGCGCCCTGCAGCTCCAGCTTGACAACACCCTCGTCGTCGACGCCCACATACTCCATATCGCCACCGTCGGCCTGCAGGTTGGGGCGAATCTCTTCAAGAACCTTCTTAAGCAGCTCTTCGTTAACAGCCACAGGGGCTCCTTTCTCACAACAACGCGGGCACGCCCGCGGACAGAAGCTATGTTACTACAGCCATGTACCCGCTCACGAGCCGTCCATGCGCGCGGACGCGACTTTCACGAGTAGTCAATTTGGGACGGGGCTCTTTTGGCTGTTTTGCCGCCAGCTGGCGTTGGCACGCGCTACTGCTGAGCCTGTCCCCCGGTACCAATCTGGACATCGACGATGACCTGGCGGTAACTGATGCCGCAGGAGTCGAGAATGCGGCGGCTGATACGGCCGTCGTCGGTATCGGCATACTTGTTGTCCAGGTAGACGACCTCGCCTACACCTACCTGCGCCAGGATCTTGGCGCAGTCGTGGCACGGGAACAGCGTGACGTAGACCGTGGAACCCTCAAGGTCTTTGAGCGAGCCGCGGTAGTTGAGCACGGCGTTTGCCTCGGCATGGACTACGTAGTTGTGCTTGTCCTGCAACGGGTCATCGCTCGTGCCCCACGGGAAAAAGTCATCGTTGAGTGCCGAGGGCGTACCGTTGTAGCCCACCGAAAGGATGCGGTGGTTGGTGTTGGCGATGCACGCGCCCACCTGCGTGTTGGGGTCCTTACTGCGGCGCTGCGCGGCGATGGCCACGCTCATAAAGAACTCGTCCCAGCTAATGACGTCCAGGCGCTTGCCTGACGAAGTTTGATGAAGATCGTCCGACATGGCAGACACCTCCGTAATCGCAATAGTTTGACCCATTGTAGCAGGTGAAAGGTGGGGGCGTTTGTCCCACCGGCGCCCTCACTTTTACACGCGGCGGGGCTTTTGGTTGATGCGGTAGAGCTCGGCGAGACCCCGCAGCGTCAGTGCGTCATCTACCGTCAGGCTGTGGCCGACCAACGCCGCGAGTGCCTCGGCATCGTCGCCGGTAATTACGATGGGCACGTCGCCCTCCCCCGCGGCCTTGGTCGCGCGCATCTCGGCGAGCACCATGTCGAGCATGCCGTCAATGCGGGCCACCTCGCCCAAGACCACGCCCGAGCGCATGGCCTCGCGCGTGTTGCGGCCGATCACATGCGTCGGTGCCGAGGGCTCGACCTGAGGCAAACGCGCCGCAGCGGCCGAAAGCGAGCGGGCGCCGAGCGCCAGGCCCGGCGCGATGACGCCGCCGGCAAAGGTTCCGCGCGCATCGATGACCTCAATATTGGTCGTAGTGCCCAGGTCGATCACAATGCACGGAGAGCCGTAGACGGCACGGGCCGCCACGGCGTCGGCGATGCGGTCGGGGCCGATCTCGGCCGGGTCGTCGTAGTGCACGGGCATGCCGGTCTTAAGTCCCGGTCCCACCGTGAGCACGCGCCCCGTGCAGGTGCGTAAAAGTGCCGCCTTCCACGGACGCTCGAGCGCCGGCACCACGCAACTCAGCACTGCAGCTGCGGGAACGAGCGCGCCGGGCATGCCCGCATCGGCCGCCAGCGCACCCATGACCTGCGCGAGCCTCATGCGCGCTTCGTCGGCCGTAATGCTCGACGGCGTCGTGATCTCGCACGTCGCAAGCGGGCATTCCTGCGCCGCGGCCGAATCCTCGGCAAACAGGCCAAAGCGAATGAACGTGTTGCCCACGTCGACCGTCAATATATATGCGCACCCATTAAGCATCGTCGGCGCTCCTTTCGTCTGCCCAGCAGTATATCGCCTACCTAAACCAGTCATCCCAAAATGACTAGCTTGCGGCTATACTGGTGCGCGGTCGCGCGCGAGCTCACGCGGCGGCCCTTGGTAACCCGACTTCCCGCGCCGTATCCGTAACGGCGCTCCCGGGGGAAGCGGATATACGCAAAGGAGTTTTATATGAGCAATCCCTCGAACCGTGCTTCGATGCGCGGGCAACTCACGCTGCGCGGCGTCGTCATCGGCGTCCTTGGCTGCGTGATCATCACGGCAAGCTCGGCCTACACCGCCCTCAAGATGGGCGCACTCCCCTGGCCGATCGTCTTCGCTGCCGTCATCTCGCTGTTCTTCCTTAAGCTCATGGGCAATGCCAGCCTCAACGAGGCCAACGTCACCCACACCATCATGTCCGCGGGCGCCATGGTCGCCGGCGGCCTAGCGTTTACCATCCCGGGCGCCTGGATGCTGGGCTATGCCGACCAGATCAGCTGGCTCGACATGTTTATCGTGGCGCTCGCCGGCACCATCCTGGGCCTGCTGGCCACCGCGCTCATTCACCGTCACTTTATCGTAGACGCCGCGCTTGAGTTCCCCACCGGCAACGCCGCAGCTCAGACCTTGCGCGCGACCGAGGCCGGCGGCAAAACCGGCAAGCAGCTCTTTGGTTCCATGGCCATCGCCGGCATCTATAGCGTGCTGCGCGACGCCCTGGGCGTGGTGCCCAGCATGCTGTGCGCACTCAACATCCCCGGCGTGACCTTTGGCATCTACAACTCGCCCATGCTGCTCTCCGTCGGCTTCCTCGTGGGCTTCGCCCCCGTCGCCTTCTGGTTTGCCGGCGCGCTGCTGGGCAACTTTGGCATCATCGTGGGTGGCACCGCTGCCGGTCTGTTCGACGTTGTGACTGCGCAGGGCATCGTCAAGTCCCTGGGCATGGGCCTCATGATGGGCTTTGGCGTCGCCGTCGTCCTCAAGGACATCCTGCCGCAGGTCGCCGGTATCGTCCGCGGTCTTGCCGCCGACAGCTCCACCGACACCGACGAGCAGTCGCTCATCTCGGGCTCCCTTAAGCTCGACGCCGGCATCATCGGCCTGGGCGCTGCCGCCATCGCCGTGATCGTCGCCATCGTGCTTGACCTTGGTCCCGTTCCGGCCGTCATCGTGACGCTGTTCACCTTTGTCACCACCATCATGAGCGCACAGAGCTGCGGCCAGACGGGCATCGACCCCATGGAGATCTTCGGCCTCATCGTCATGCTCATCGTGGCTGCCTTCGCTCAGATCGCTCAGGTCAAGCTGTTCTTTATCGCCGGCATCGTAGCCGTGGCGTGCGGCCTTGCGGGCGACGTCATGAACGACTTTAAGGCCGGCGCCGTGCTGGGCACCAACCCGCGTGCGCAGTGGATCGGCCAAGCCATCGGCGGCATCGTGGGCGCCCTGGTCGCCGCAGCCGTCATGGTCGCGCTCGTCACCGCCTATGGCCCGGACGCCTTTGGCCCCGACAAGAGCTTTGTTGCCGCGCAGGCAAGCGTCGTCGCCACAATGGTCTCGGGCATCCCGAGCGTGCCGTGGTTCGTTGGCGGCTTTATCGCCGGCATCGTCATGTACTGGCTCGGCATTCCGGCCATGATGATCGGCCTGGGCGTGTACCTGCCGTTCTACATGTCACTCACGGCATTCCTGGGCTCCTGCGTCAAGCTCGCCTACGACAAGTGGTCCGCCCACCGCGACGCCACCGCCGGTCTTTCTGACGAGGAGAAGGCTGCCAAGGACGCCGCCTTCCAGGAACAGGGCTTGGTTGTCGCCAGCGGCCTGCTCGGCGGCGAGTCCATCGTCGGCGTTATTCTGGCGTTTGTCTCCGTGGGCCTGAGCCTGCTGGGCTAAGTCGAGCAGCTGCTCGCCCGAATCCATTTTGCCTACGGCTAGCCCGGTAGGCGGCCCATGCGGTCGCCTGCCGGGTTTTTTGATGCCTATACAAATAAAGGCCGGCGCGCTGCCATTAACAGCACGCCGGCCTTATCGTTTGGCTACCGAGACGGTCCTGCTACGAATTGAAGTTCCTTGCAGAGCCGACGCTCGAGACGCTACATGTGCTTGCGACGACGATCGCCCAGCGTCACGCCCGCTGCCACGAGCGTCACACCGCCGATGACGAAGACCTCGCCCACAAGCGCGGAGGTGTCGCCGGTCTGGGCAAGTACTCCCGACGTGGTCTGCTTCTTGGCAGCAGACGCCTTTGCGGCGGCCTGCGTAACCTGGGGCTTGGCCTGAGGCTTGCTCTGCGGCTCGGCCTTGGGATGATACTTGTCGTACTCGGCCTGAGCGGCAGCCAGGGCATCCTTGGCATCTCCGAGCTCGGCCAGTGCAGCGGCATAGGCGTCGTTGGCATCGGACAGCTTGGCATCGGCATCGCTCAGAGCAGCCTTGAGACCAGCGGCGACATCGACGGCGGCCTTATAGCGAGCGTAGGCAGCGTTCAGCTTGACCAGCTTCTCGTTACCCGTCGTGCCCGCGGCAAGGGATGCCTTGTGGTCGACAGCCTCAAGATCGGCCTTGAGTGCCTCGTCGTTGGCAAGCTCAGCCTTGGCCTTGACGATCTCGAGGCTCGCATCGACAACGGCTTCGTTGGCGGCCTCGAGCTGCTTCTGGGCATCGGCGACACCGGTGACGGCAGCGTCATAGGCGGCCTTGGCGTCGTCGACCGCCTTCTGGGCGCCGGCGAAGCGCTCGAAGGCCTTGTTCGCGGTAGCCAGCTCACCCTCGGCGGCCTTGGCCTTCGCCTGCGCGTCGGACAGGGCCTGCTTCTTGGCATCAACTGCCTGCTTGGCGTCCGAAAGAGTGGTCGCAGCGTGCGCATCTGCGGCCTGAGCCTTGTCAACGCCAGCCTGGGCAGTGTCGTCGGCCTTCTTGGCATCGTCAAGCGTGCCCTGCTTGTTCGCAAGGTCCGTCTTGGCGGCATCGCACTTGGCGGTAAGGTCCTTGACCGAAGCCGTGGCGTTGTCATACGCCTCATTGGCCTGATCGGACTTTGCCTTGGCGGCATCGTAATCGCCCTGTGCCTTCGCCTTGCGGGCGGAAGCCTTGGAGGCGTTCGTCTGGCATTCGGTGAGCTTGGAGTTAGCGTCGTCAAGCGCGGCCTGCGCGACGGTCGCCTCGTCCTTGGCGGCGTTGAGATTTGCCCTAGGAGTTTCGATGTCAACATTCTTCAAATTGACATCGGCAGCGCCATATGCCGCCTTCGCGATAGCGGTGGCCTCTTGCGCAGCTTCATAGTCGCTCTTGGCAGCAGCAACGTTACCGTTCGCTTCATTCGCGGCACTCTTGGCAGCATAGAGGGATGACTCCGCAGAGCCAAGCGCATCGTTTTTCACATCGCGCGCCTTCCGTGCTGCCGCAAGTTGATCTTGCAGCTGCGCCAGCTGCGCCTTCTGCGCGGCGGTACCACCGGCATGATAAACGGAGTCTACGTACGTGTTTACCAGGTTCTTGAACTCGTCAACCGTAAAATCGCCTTCGGCCCAGTTTCCCTGATAAATTGAAACAGGACTGGGTGCACCGTCATCCTCGGGCGTTGAGCGGTTGCCATCCTTACCGTAGCCGACGGCGAACCCAAAGGAATTAGCACCTGAATCAATAAAGTTCTCATAGTGGCCGGTGTTGCTATAGTCACCCCTGTCATAGTCGCGCTTTTCCGCAGTATACCAACCGATAAACGGCCAATCATCGCCGTACTTGTCGCCGTTATCGAAGGATGTTTCCCAATCTTTAGGATTATCTGACCCCTTGTAGGCGCCAGCACGTCCGGCAAGGTTTTCGTTATAGGACATATAAAAGCCCTCGCCGCTGTTCCCCGCGTGGTCCCAAACATTCGACGAATAGCAAACATCGAGCGCCGACTGCGCCATAGAGACAATGCTGACCTTCATGTCACTCAAGCCATTTGCGCGACGAATTCCATTGACCGCATTCATGTAGGTCAAGGTATTCTGCAGATTCACGAGCGAAAAAGCATTGTCAGCGTCAGATGCATCCAAGTTGACATAGTCGTCATACCATGCCGCCTTGCTAGCAGACCCATCAAGTAACTTCGCCGCATCGCTCGCGTTGGCACGCTGAGCAGCAGTAAACGACGTACTACTTGCGATGTGATTCATAAAGCCAAGCAGGCCAGCCTTGACAGCATCCGTATCCACCGTCATGTTTGCTTTTAGCTCAGAAATCTGCTGCTCAAGAGCTTTGACGTTTGCGCTGGCCGTGTTGTATTCATCATTCGCTTTGTTGTAGTCGCTGGTAGCATTCTCAAGAGCGCTTTTCTTCTGCTTTGCGACCTCTGCCAGACGGTCGTACTCTGTCTTCTTGTCGGCCTCGGTCTGCTGAGCTTGCTCGTAAGCAGCCTTGGCGGTGTTGTATTTGCTGGTCAAATCACCGAGTTTGCCGTTGGCTTCGTCGTATGCAGTCTGCGCTGACGAAACGGCAGCGTTGGCGGCGTTGACCTTTTCCTGCGCGGCGCTGGCATCAGTCTGTGCGGCCTGGAGGTTCGTTTGTGCGGTGGCGTCGGCAGCCTTCGCGGCATCAAGCTCGGTCTGCGCGTCCTTGAGCTCACCGGCAGCAGCTTTCTTGGCGGCCTCAAGCGCTTTTAGATCGATGCCCGTGCCCGAGATGGCGGCATCGAGCGCTTTCTGGGCGTCGTTCAGCTTATCCTGGGCGTTGCCGCACGCGGTGGTCGCAGCGGCAAGGGCATTGGCGGTCTCCTGCTTCTTGGCCTGGGCAGTCGTCAGAGCAGACTCGGCATCACTCTTTGCCTGCTCAGCATTGTCGGCGGCGGTCTTAGCGGCATCGAGCTCACCCTCGGCCGTCTTCACATCGGCATTCGCCGCATTGAGCTTGGCCTGCGCGTCCTCGACGGCCTTCTTGGCGGCCTCGTACTCGTCCATACCCATGGCCTCGAGCTTGGCCTGCGCATCGTCGAGGGCCTTCTTGGCCTCATCCTGCTTTGCCTTGGCGTCCTTGAGCGCCTGGGTCTTATCCTCGACACTCTTGTTGGCCTGATCGAGCTGATCGTTCAGGTCGCCCAGCTTCTTCTGCTGCTGCTCGGCCTTGTCAACAGCCGCCTTAAGCTCGTCGATCTTCTCCTGAAGCGCGGCTGCCTCGGCCTCGTTCTGCTCGGCGGCGTTATCGGTCACGGCCTGCGAGGCCTGATTCTTTTGCTGCTGCGCCTGCTTTTGAGACTGGCCCGCCGCGTCGGCTTTCTTCTGGGCGGCATCGTAGGCGGCCTGAGCGTCCTTGAGTTGCTTTGCCGACTCCTCGGCCAACTGGGCAGCCGTCTTTACGACCGCCTGGTTACCGGTGGCAACGGTGTTCTCGATAGCGCTGTCGCCCTTCGTGGCGTCACCGTTATCTGCCGTCGGTGCGGCGATTGCCGCCAGCGGCGACATGAGCGGCTGAGCGATGAGGCCCGCCGTCAAAACGGTTGCGACGGCGCGGTTGGCAACGCCCTTGACGTTGACGGCCTTGGCCCGAGGCTCAAAGTGCTGTGGGATATAGTTTGCCATGGCTTTCTCCCTTTGACACGGATGTATCCATACGCCTCAAAATGTAGGAGCTGATTTTTGAATTCTGTTGCGCAACATTGGTCACCAGCGGATTTTTTGAAATTCGCGCTCTCGTGCTTCACAATTTCGTCACATATGTAGGAGCTGGTGCATCATATTCTTGCGGGATCGAATTGAACCTGTGATTTGCATTTGCCCCCGCGTCATCCACCCTATCGGATCCCGCATCCAACAGACACCTCGCCTGCCACGGTGTAGAGTTAGGACAACGGGCGCGCTGCGCGGACCGCGCTGGAACGAGGTGAACATGGAACTCGATAGACAACAACTCAAGCGACTGCGCGAACGCCATCACCGGCGCCACGGCATCCGCCCTGCTCATAGCGAAGCCATGGAAAACGTCACCCGTTTCCTCAAGCGCGCGTTCAACATTCGCGAGGGACGCGCGCCCTATCACGTGATCCGCAAGCGTTTTGTAAACGGGGCGCGCCTGACCGGCTCTCACCTGTGCATCCTCATCATCGCCATGCTCATCGCAAGCATCGGCCTCGATATCGACTCGGACATCGCCATCGTGGGCGCCATGCTCATCTGCCCGCTCATGGGCTCGGTTCTTGCCATGGCATACGGCATTGCCACGCTCGACCGCGAGATCACCGTCGAGGCCATTGCCAGCCTGGCTCTACAGATGGCCTTTTGCCTAGTCACATCCACGTTGTACTTTAAGCTCTCGCCCCTTGGTACCACCACGGCCGCCATCATCGACAACTCGACACCCACCGTCTGGGACCTTACCGTCGCACTCGCAGGCGGCTTTGCAGGCGGGCTGGGCAACTCGCGCGACCAGGAACCCGCCACGCTCATCGCCGGCGTGGCCGTGGCGACCGCGCTCATGCCGCCCCTGTGCGCGGCGGGCTACGGCATCGCCATCGCAAGCGGGTCACTGTTTCTCTCGGCGCTTTATGAGTTTGGCATCAACGTGATCTTTATCGCACTGGCTGCCGAAGCCGTGCTGCTTCTTTTGCGCGTACCGCTCAAGCGCGACCTGAACGGCGACGGTATTGTGACTGCTGAAGAAAACGCCGAGGTCGACGAGCTGTCACGCAAAGTACGCCGCCGCATTGTTGTGGGCACGGTGATCTTTGCCATCCCCTGCATTGTTATGACGGCGGGGTCTATTGGCTCGGCGCAGGCAGGCGTACAGGACGGCTACGGCGTCACCGAGACCACGCGCGAACTTGCCGCGGTGCTGCCGGGTTTTAAAGATTACACCGTCGCCGTCGAGACCTCGGCCACCGAAGGCGACGAGGAGGGCATCGTCAAGCGCGAGATTGTCGCCCATGTAACGACGAGCGAGGCGCTTGGGGCACACGACCGTCACGTTGCTCGCAAGCTCATCGACCTCAACGTGCCCGAACTCGATCGCGTGGAATTTGACGTAAAGTGATGCGAGACGCGCGCTACAGCTCGTACTTGTACACGCGGTAGATGTACTTCTCGGCTTCCATCTCGTAGGTGGCGATGGACAGTCCATAGCGATCGTACTCGGCAAAGGTCTTGGCCATGCCCGATGCCACGAGCATGCTATTCGAATCGCCGACGCGCTGCGCACTTCTTACGTAACCTGAGAACGGCACTGCGATCTGGTCCACAAGCTCGTAGATGCGCGCGGTCTCGTCCACCGTAAAGATGCGCCCAAACGAATGCGTTCCCTTGCTGTAGTCGGTCACCACCGCGGCGCCCAGCTGGCCCCAGTCGAACTTGGAATAGCTCTCGGCCGCACCAAAGTTGTTGTCGTATAGCAGCACCTGGTAGCGACCGGTCGTTGCCGTGTCAGAACTCGGCAGATACGTCACGCTGTGCTGGCCCGCGTTGAGCGAAAAATCGCCTTGGGCCTGCAGCAACTTGTCCTCAAAGCCCGAACCGGCCCAAAAATTGGGCAAGCCCACGGAAGGCTGTAGCAAGGTCATTTGCGCAACATATGTCCAGCAAAAGCGGGTGGTAACCGGTACGTCTACCACCCGTTTGCCTCATATCTAGCCCAAAGCGGGCCAGTTACTTCTTAATGCCACGTCCCAGACGCTTGGCGACCGATGCAACGGCCTCCTCGCTGGCCGGTCCGCAGCTCACGCAGCCGTCATGGGCACGCATCTGGCCGGTGACCTCGTCCATCGCGAGCGGCGCCACCTTCTCGAGCTTAAAGCCCTTACCGGCGCGCATGTTCTCCTTGGCCACGCTAATCATGAGCTTGATGCGGTTGAGCTGGTTGACCTCAGACGCACCGGGATCGTAGTCCACCGCAACGATGTTGCTCTCGGGGTGCTGACGGCGCAGCTCCTTGATCACGGCCTTGCCCACCACGTGGTTGGGCAGGCACGCGAAGGGCTGCGTGCAGATAATGTTGGGCGCGCCATGGTCAATCAGGTCGAGCATCTCGGCCGTGAGCAGCCAGCCCTCGCCCATGTTGTTGCACACCGAAAGCACCGTGCGGGCCTTATCGGCCATGGTGCCGATGCGCTCGGGCACCTCAAAGCGCTTGGACTTCTCGAGCAGCTCCTCCACCGGTGTACGCATCCAGTCCACCAGCTTAATGAGCGCCTGCATGCCAGCACGCGCGGTGGCGGAGCTTCCCAGCTCGTCCTTCTGCAGCTCGGCATTGCTCATGGAATACAGGAAGAAGTCGAGCAGGCCCGGCACCACAGCCTCGCAGCCCTCGCGCTCAATGACATCGACCACGTGGTTGTTGGCGGTGGGATGGAACTTGACCAGAATCTCGCCGACCACGCCCACGCGCGGCTTGGTACCCTCACCCACGAGCGGCATGGTATCGAACGCGCGGATGGCCTCGCGGCACAGCTTGGTGTAGTTGTGGCGGTTGAACTTGGGCGCCAGCTTGCGGGCGCGCGCCATGTACTCCTCGTAGAGTGCGTTGGCAGCACCGGGCGTGGCCTCGTACGGGCGGCAGCGATAGAGCATCTGCATCATCACGTCGCCAAAGAGCACGGCATACACGGCCTGCTTGAGCAACGCCGGCGTAATCTTAAAGCCGGGGTTGTCCTCGCCAAGCGCCACGGCCGAAAGCGAAATCACCGGAATCTCGGGGTGGCCGCTCTCGCGCAGAGCCTTGCGGATGAGCGCGATGTAGTTGGTGGCACGGCAGCCGCCGCCGGTCTGGCTGATGACCACGGCCGTCTTGGACAGGTCGTACCGGCCGCTCTCGATGGCCTCCATGATCTGGCCCGTCACCAGGATTGACGGGTAGCAAATGTCGTTGTTCACGTAGCGCAGGCCGGCCTCGACGGCATCGTGGTCGGTCGAGGGCAGCAGCTCCAAGTTGTAGCCGGCACCGCGGAACACCTCTTTGACCAGGTCAAAGTGGATCGGCGCCATCTGCGGGCACAGGATGGTGTAGCCCTCCTCGCGCATCTGCTCGGTAAAGGGCACCTTGGGCCATGCGGTCGAGGTACTCTCACGCTGAGCCTCGAACGTGTACTTGCGGCTCGCGAACGCGGGGGCATCCGTGGAGGGCGCCACCGGCGCGGCATCGCCCTGCTCGTAGGCCTCGCCCGCGGCCGTTGCCTCGGCCAAGCGCTCGGCCTCCTGGTCCTTAAGCGCGGCCATGAGCGAGCGGATGCGGATGCGCGCGGCACCCAGGTTGGACACCTCGTCGATCTTGAGCACGGTGTAGATCTTGCCGCTGGCCTCCAGGATCTCCTGAACCTGGTCGGTGGTCAGAGCGTCCAGGCCGCAGCCGAAGGAGTTGAGCTGGATTAGGTCCAGGTCGTTGCGCATCGTCACAAAGCGGGCGACGGCGTACAGGCGGCTGTGGTACATCCACTGGTCGACGACGCGGATCGGGCGCTCGGGCTTCACCAGGTGAGCAAGCGAATCCTCGGTAAAGACCGCAAAGCCAAAGCTCGAGATAAGCTCAGGCAGGGCGTGGTTGATCTCGGGGTCGTTATGGTAGGGGCGGCCGGCGAGCACAATGCCATGGCCACCGTGGTCCTCGACCCACTTAAGGGCCTCCTCGCCCATGGTCTGGATGTCCTCGTGGAAACGCGCGTCGGCCTCGTAGGCGGCGTTGACGGCGGCATCGACCTCGGAGCGTGTGATCTTGGGACCGCGCACGCGGCCGCGACCGGCTTGCGCATCGGCCACGCGATCAACGGCGAGCACCTGGTACAGACGGCGCTTGAGCTCGGTCTTATCGTGATAGGGCACAAACGGATACAGGAACTCGATGTTCTGCTCGCGAATCTCGTCGATGTTGAGCGCCAGCGCCGTGGGGTAGCTCATGACGATGGGGCAGTTATAGCAGTTGCCGGCGGTCGGATCTTCCTTGTGCTCCCAGCGCACGCACGGCATCCAAATGAAGTCGACATCGCGGTCGATAAGGTTCATCACATGGCCGTGGCTCATCTTTGCCGGATAGCACACGCTCTCGGACGGCATGGACTCGATGCCCGCCTGGTAGGTCTTTTTGCTCGACTGGTCGGACAGCTGCACGCTAAAGCCCAGGCGCGTAAAGAACGCGTGCCAGAAGGGGTAGTTCTCGTACATGTTGAGTGCACGCGGAATGCCGACAGTACCACGCGGGGCCTCATCGGGGCTCAGCACCTCGCGGTTAAAGAGCAGCTCGTTTTTCTTTTTGAAGAGGTTGGGGGCCTCGGTCTTCTGCTTTTTGTGGCCGGCGCCCTTCTCGCAGCGGTTGCCGGTAATGAAGCGTCTGCCGCCGCCAAAGTCGTTGACAGTAAGCTGGCAGTTGTTAGAGCAACGGCCGCAGCGGACATGCTTTTGCGTCACGGTGAGGTGCGCGATGTCCTCGGCAGAAAGAATGGTCGAGGTGCCATCGGCGCCGGCGCGATCGCGGGCGAGCAGGGCAGCACCATAGGCGCCCATGCAGCCGGCGATGTCGGGGCGCACGGCATGGACGCCGGTGAGCTGCTCGAACGCGCGCAGCGTGGCATCGGACATAAAGGTGCCGCCTTGGACGATCACCTGGCTGCCGATCTCCTTGGGGTCGCGCAGCTTAATGACCTTGAACAGGGCATTCTTGATAACGGAATAGGACAGGCCGGCCGCGATGTCGCCCACCGTGGCGCCTTCCTTTTGCGCCTGCTTGACACGCGAGTTCATAAAGACCGTGCAGCGGCTGCCCAGGTCGACGGGGGCCTTGGCATGGATGGCAGCGTTGGCGAACGCGCGCACGTCCATGTTCATAGAGACGGCGAAGCTCTCGATAAAGCTACCGCAACCCGACGAGCAGGCCTCGTTGAGCATGATGTGCTCAATGACGCCGTCCTTGACGCGCAGGCACTTCATGTCCTGGCCGCCAATGTCCAGAATGAACTCGACGCCGGGCAGGAACGCCTTGGCACCGCGCAGGTGCGCGACGGTCTCGATCTCACCGGAATCGGCCTTGAGGGCCTCAATGAGCAGCGCCTCGCCGTAGCCCGTGGTGGTCACGTGGCCGATGGTGCAGCCGGCGGGGATGTGGTTGTAGAAATCGGCCATGATGACCTTGGCCGTGCCCAGGATATCGCCGTTGTTGTTGCCGTACCAGGTGTGCAACAGCTGACCGTCCTCGCCCACGAGCGCGGCCTTCATGGTGGTGGAACCGGCGTCGATGCCGATGAACACGCGGCCGGTGTAGCCGTCGAGCTTGCCCTTGGGGACGACCTCGGTGTCGTGGCGGTTCTTGAACTCGGCGAAGTCCTCGTCGGTGGCAAAGAGCGGATCCAGGCGCTCGACCTCGGCACCCTGCGTATCACCCAGGGCATCGATGGCATCGATGAGCTGCGGGAACGAGCTGAGCTTGTTGGACTCGTGCGCCATGGCGGCGCCGCTCGCCACAAACAGATGGGCGTTTTGGGGCACGATGCGGTGCTCCTCGTCCAGGTTGAGCGTGAGGTAGAAGCGGTGGCGCAGCTCGGAGAGATACTGCAGCGGGCCGCCCAGGAAGGCGACGTTGCCGCGGATGGGACGGCCGCACGCCAGACCCGAGATGGTCTGGGTCACGACAGCCTGGAAGATGGAGGCAGCCACGTCCTCGGGGCGGGCGCCCTCGTTGAGCAGCGGCTGGACGTCGGTCTTGGCAAAAACGCCGCAGCGGCTGGCGATGGGATAGATGGTGGTGGCGTTGGCCGCTAGCTCGTTGAGGCCGCTCGCGTCGGTGTGCAGCAGGGTTGCCATCTGGTCGATAAACGCGCCCGTGCCGCCGGCGCAGGTGCCGTTCATGCGCTGCTCGATGCCGTTGTCGAAGTAGATGATCTTGGCGTCCTCGCCGCCCAGCTCGATGGCGACATCGGTGGCCGGGATGAGGGTCTCGACAGCGCGCTTGCTGGCGATGACCTCCTGGACAAACTCCAGGTCGAGCCACTGGGACAGCAGAAGGCCGCCCGAGCCGGTGATGGCGCAGGTCATCTGGGCCGTCGGCAGCACGGTCGCAGCGCCCTCGAACAGGTCGCGGGCGCAGGCACGGACGTCGGTGTGGTGGCGCTGGTACTTGGCGTAGACGATCTGGTTGTCGTCGTTGAGCACGGCAAGTTTAACGGTGGTGGAGCCCACGTCGATGCCCAGGTGCAGGTTGCCGCGAGCGTTCTCGGGGTTGAAGATCGCGCCTTCGGGGGCGTGGACGGCGGCTACGGGCTCAGCGGCAGTGGCGAGCTCGCTAGCGACGGACGTCTCCCCTGCCGCGTTCTTGGCATCGGCAACTGCCTC
>CAUAJB010000022.1 GCA_958429225.1 uncultured Collinsella sp. | reverse complement strand
GTAGCGGGTGGTTTAAAGCTGGCCGCTGCGCGGCCAGCGGACTAAAGTCTTGAACAAAAACCGGGGCCCGCATGATGCGGACCCCGGCTCAATACCGTGACGATATTTCAGTTACGCTCTACACGTAGAACAGGATGTCGTCGTAGGTCGGGACCGGCCAGTAGTCGGCGGCCACGATCTCCTCCATGGCGTCCACGGCGGCGCGCAGCGTATCCATAGCGGGAACGACCTCGTGTGCATACACGTTGGCCTGCTCCTGGCCATCGAGGGCCTCGGCCTTCTGATGCACGGCGTCGAGTGCCTTGATGGAGTCGTTGATGGCGGTGATGCCGTTGCAGAGCTTGTTGAGTGTGTTCTGCTCGCACTGCATGGCGGCCTCGGCACCGGCGGCACGAATAGTCTCAAGGCCCTTAGCGACCTTGGTGGCATAGGCGGTAATGACCGGGCGATAGGTACGACGCGCCTCGCGAACCATCGTGGTGGCCTCGATGTTCATGAGCTTGTTGTACTTCTCGAGCTTGCAATCGTAGCGGCACTGAGCCTCGGCCTTGGTCAGGACGCCCGTCTCCTCAAAGAGCGCAATAGCCTTATCGGAAACAAAGGCGGGCAGGGCATCGGCCGTGGTCTTGTTGTTGGCAAGGCCGCGCTTCTCGGCCTCGACGGGCCACTCGTCGGAGTAGCCGTCACCGGAGAACAGGATGCGCTGGTGGTCGGTCAGGACCTTCTTGCAGTACTCGAGCGCGGCGTCCTGGAACTCATCCTCGGGCGTACCCTCAAGCGCGTCGGCGAAGGACTTGAGTGACTTGGCCACGGCGGCATCGAGCACCAGGTTGGAGTCGGAGACGTTCTGCTCGGAGCCGCAGGCACGGAACTCGAACTTGTTGCCGGTGAAGGCAAACGGGGAGGTGCGGTTGCGGTCGGTGTTGTCCTGCATCAGCTTGGGCAGGGTATCGGCGCCCAGGTCGAGCACGCCGCGCGTGGCATGGACGGAAGCCTTGCCATCGATGATCTTCTCGACGACCTCGGTAAGCTGGTCGCCCAGGAAGATGGACATAATCGCCGGAGGAGCCTCGTTGGCGCCCAGACGATGGTCGTTGCCGGCCGAGGCAACAGAGGCACGCAGGAGCTCCTGATAGTTATCGACGGCCTCGATCACCGCGGTGAGGAAGACGATGAACTGCAGGTTGTCGAGCGGGGTGTCGCCCGGATCGAGCAGATTCTCGGACTCGGTGCCAAGCGACCAGTTGTTGTGCTTGCCCGAACCGTTGATGCCCTCGAAGGGCTTCTCGTGCAGCAGGCAGACCAAGTCGTGGCGGGAGGCGATGAGCTTCATCTTCTCCATCATGACCAGATTCTGGTCGATGGCCTCGTTGACCTCGCCATAGACCGGTGCGAGCTCATGCTGGCAGGGAGCGACCTCGTTGTGCTTGGTCTTGGCGGGAATGCCAAGCGCCCACAGTTCATCGTCCAGATCCTTCATATAGGCCGAGACGGTGGGGCGGATAGCGCCAAAGTAGTGCTCCTCGAGCTCCTGGCCCTTGCAGGGAGCAGCACCAAAGAGGGTTCGGCCGGTGATGACCAGGTCCTTGCGCTTGCGATAGGCGTCCTTTTTGATCAGGAAGTACTCCTGCTCGTCGCCCACAGAAGGAACGACCTTCTTGGGGGTCTTGCCAAACAGCGCCAAAACGCGCTTGGACTCACGCGAGAGCGCGGTCATGGAGCGCAGCAGCGGGGTCTTCTTGTCCAGGGCCTCGCCCGTGTAGGAGCAGAAAGCCGTGGGGATGCACAGGACATCGTCCTTGATAAAGGCGGGGCTGGTGGGATCCCAAGCGGTGTAGCCACGGGCCTCGAAGGTGGCGCGTAGGCCGCCGTTGGGGAAGCTGGAGGCATCGGGCTCGCCCTGGATGAGGTTCTTGCCCGTAAACTTGGTAATGGCGGTGCCGTCGTGGTTGGGCTCCAGGAAGCTGTCGTGCTTCTCGGAAGTAATGCCCGAAAGCGGCTGGAACCAGTGCGCGTAGTGCGTCGCTCCCTTGGAGATGGCCCAGACCTTCATGGCATGGGCAACGGCGTTGGCCACATCCAGGTCGAGCGGCTCACCGCCCTCGAGGGTTGCAGCAAGGCGCTTCCAAATGTCCTTGGGGAGGTAGTCCTTCATGACTTCCTCAGAGAACACCATGGTCCCGAAGCGGTCAGTAAGTTCGGCCATACGGAACTCCCTTCGTATCGGCACCGCGTGAGAAGCGGTGTTGATTACTAACGAACGAGTCATAGCTTAGACTCGCCGTGTTTCCGCGACATTACCGTTATGTTGCCGTCGCGAAACCAATCATTGAGGTTACCCTATCGAGGCGGCGTTGCCACCCTCAACAGCCAATCAACTGCATAAATTGCAGACCTCTCCCCATGGTTTAAGGGTAGTCAATTTGGGACGGGGCTTTCTTAACTGGTATTTCGCATCAGATACCAGTCTTTATAGTCCGTGCCTAGATTAGCCGCTCTGTTATAGAGAAAGCCGATAGCAAGGCATCTTTGATTGGTATCCTCAAATAGCGAGTGAAACTCCACCGTGGCACAGTGGTGCTGTAGAATCCTTACACAACACATCACACTATTACGTATCTAGAGGAGCACGATATGCGCGTCGACGAGGTTTTTAAGCAGGCAGCATCCCAGGGCACCGCACCCGTTTCGTTTGAGATGTTCCCGCCCAAGGGCGAGCTGACCCTCGACACGGCTCGCGAAGTGGCAGGCAATCTGTGCAAGCTTTCGCCGAGCTTTGTCTCGGTCACCTGCTCGGCCGGCGGCTCGGGCAACGGCGCCACCACCGCCCCCATCGCGCATATGATTACGAGCGAATTCGATACACCCTCGGTGGCACACCTTACCTGCGTGGGCCGCTCGCATGCCGATATCGCCGCCAAGATCGACGAGTATCGCACCACCGGCGTGGAAAACATCCTGGCCCTGCGTGGCGATCTCCCCGCCGGCGCGACCGAGGACGACAAGCCCGCCTCGGACTACGCCTACGCCCGCGACCTCATCCCCGAGCTCGTCGACGCCGGCTTTTGCGTGGGCGCCGCAGCCTATCCCGAGGGCCACATTGCCTGTGAGGATCTCAACCTCTCGGTCGAACACCTCAAGCAAAAACAGGACGCCGGCGCAAGCTTCTTTGTGACGCAGCTCTTCTTTGATAACGAGTGCTTCTACCGTTTTCGCGAGCTTGCCGACAAGGCCGGCATCACCGTGCCCATTACCGCGGGCATCATGCCGTTTATGGGCAAGTCACAGATCAGCCGCATGGTCTTTATGTGCGGCGCGTCGCTGCCCTCCCCCGTCATCAAGATTCTCGCCAAGTACGAGAATGACCCCGAGAGCCTGCAGGCAGCTGGTGTAGATTATGCAGCCCGCCAGCTTTGCGACCTCAAGGAGCACGGCGCCGACGGCCTGCACCTGTACACTATGAACCGTCCTGCGATCGCCGCGACCATTATGGAGCGCCTGGGGTAATGGAAAAACCGCACATCGATACAACCACTGTCGAAGTGCCGGCCGACCTTGCGTCGCCGGCGCTTTACCGTGTCGATGCTGCGCACCATCCCCGTGTCGACCGTGCCGAGATGCTGCGGTATCTGGGTTACGGCGGCCAGCAGATTGAGCCCGAACTGTCACGACGTATTGAGCTTGTCGTTGAACGTCTGGAACTGGACATTGAGCCCCGTGGCGTGCGCCGCGTATTTGCCGTCGATGCCACGGGCGTGGACGAGCAGGGCAAGCCTTGCATTCGCTTGGTCGGCACCAACGTTGAGCTGCGCGGTCGCGATATCTATCGACATCTCAAAGACGCCCGCTTTGCCGCGCTCATGGCATGCACCCTCGGCATGGACGCCGAGCGTCGCCTGCGCACCACGGGAGCCCAACATCCCCTGGAGGGCGCCGTGCTCGACGCCGCGTGCTCCGCTTACGTGGAAGCCGCCGTCGAGCAAATGGACCAGCAGGTCAAGACGGGCGCCGCCGTTCATGGGCTCGCCGGCAACTGGCGCTTTAGTCCCGGCTACGGCGACTGCCCACTCTCGGCCCAGCGCTCGATCGTCAATGCGCTCAACGCCACGCGGCTCATCGGGCTTACCGTCACACCCACCAGCCTGCTCATGCCCACCAAAAGCGTGACCGCGGTGATCGGCCTATTCGACGGCGAAGTCCACGACGCCCAGAGCCGCCCCACCTGCAATATCTGCCGCATGCGCGAGCACTGCCGCTTCCGCGCCGCCCACACCACCTGCTATTCCAGCCATTAGGAGCCCTCAATGTTTACTCCGCTTATCACTCATGATTCTGACGGCACTGCATTGGCGGCACCCGTTGATGCCGCACGTCGCAACGGTGCCACGTACAAGACGCGCACGATCGGCGATCTGTGCATTAAGGACGATCGCTTGCGTGCGGCCATCGAGGGCACGGGACACCTGCTGTTCGACGGCGGCATGGGCACCATGTTGCAAGCGGCCGGCATGAAGGCCGGCGCCCTGCCCGAGTTGCTCAACTTTGAGGAGCCCCAGGTTATCACCGATATCCAACGTCAATATGTCGAGGCTGGCTGTGACGTGATCACCGCCAACACCTTTGGCGCCAACGCCCACAAGCTCGACGGTGCTGCCACCGTGGCAGACGTCTTTGCCGCGGCCGTCACCTGCGCCCGTGAGGCCGGCGCCCGCTACGTCGCCGGCGATATCGGCCCCATCGGCGCACTGCTTCGCCCCCTGGGTACTCTGAGCTTCGACGAGGCCTACGACCTCTTTGCCGAGGAAGTGCGCGCCGGCGTCGCCGCGGGTGTGGACCTCTTTATTATCGAGACCATGACCGACCTGGCCGAGATCAAGGCGGCTGTCTTCGCCTGCCGCGAGAACTCCGACCTGCCCGTCTTTGCCACCATGACCTTTGAGGAAGACGGCCGTACCTTCCTAGGAACGAGCCCCGAGGTGGCCGCCATCACGCTCGACGCCATCGGCGCCGACGTTTTGGGCATCAACTGCAGCCAAGGACCGGCCGAGCTCCGAGGACTCGCCGCACGTATGCTCACCGTTACCGACAAGCCCGTTATGGTGCAGGCCAATGCAGGACTCCCCCATGTGGACGACGACGGCAACACCGTCTTTGATATCCAAGCCCCCGAATACGCCGAGGCCGTCGCTGGCATGATCGCCGACGGCGTGAGCGTTGTGGGCGGTTGCTGCGGAACCACGCCGGCGCACACGGCGGCCTTGCGCACGCTTATCGATAACCACACGCCCAGCCCGCGCCACCGCAAGCCCAGTATGTCGGTCACGAGCGCCCAAACGGTCGTGGACCTTCCCTGCGACGGCCACAAGATCGCCGTCATCGGCGAGCGCATCAACCCCACCGGCAAAAAGCGCCTGCAGCAGGCCCTGCGCGACGGCGACCTGGACTACGTTGTGAGCCAGGGCATCAGCCAGCAGGAACAGGGCGCCGACATTCTGGACGTCAACGTGGGCCTGCCCGAGATCGACGAGGTCAAGATCATCCAACAGGCGACCGAACAGCTCCAGGGCTCCACGCTGCTGCCGCTGCAGATCGACTCCACCGACCCCGCAGCCGTCGAGGCCGCCGTGCGCCGCTACGCCGGCAAGCCCATCATCAACTCGGTCAATGGCAAGCAGCAGATCATGGATGAGATCTTTCCGCTGGTCGCCCACTACGGCACCAACGTTGTCGGCCTTACGCTCGACGAAGGCGGCATCCCCGATACCGCCGAGGCCCGCTTCGCCATCGCCGAGCGCATCGTGGCCGAGGCCGCCCGCTACGGCATCGGCCCGGACCGCATCCTCATCGACTGTCTGGTCATGACCGCCTCGACTAATCAACGCCAGGCTGAGCAGATCCTACGCGCCATGTCCCTGTGCAAGGAGCGTCTGGGCGTCAAATGCGCGCTCGGCGTGTCGAACATCAGCTTTGGCCTGCCTGCCCGCCCGCTGCTGGGTTCGGTCTTTTTGGCCGCCGCCTTCGGCGCGGGCCTGGACGCCCCCATCATGAACCCGGGCTCCAAGCGCTTTATGGATACCGTCTACAGCTATCGCGTCCTGAGCGTTGAGGACGAGGGCTCGACCGGATACATCGAGCGCTATGCCGGCTGGACCGATCCGTACAAGATCGCCGCCAACCCGGCAGCTGCTCAGGCAGTATCGACCGACGCTGTGCCCGCTGCTGGCACCGCCGGCACCGACGGCAACGACGACCCGATTCGTCGCATGGTCGTCTCGGGCCGCAAAGGCGAGATCGCTGCCGAGACCGAGCGTCTGCTGACAGACCACGACGCTATGGACCTCATCAACAATCACTTTATCCCCGCCCTCGACGAGGTTGGCGTCCTCTTTGACCAGGGCAAGTTCTTCTTGCCGCAGCTTATGGCTTCGGCCGAGGCCGCACGCGTGGGCTTCGACACCATCAAGCGCCTAATGCCCGCCGGCGAGATCGCCGACAAGGGCAAGATCTGCGTGGCCACCGTCAAGGGCGACATCCACGATATTGGCAAGAACATCGTCAAGATGCTGCTCGATAACTACGGCTACACCGTCTTTGACCTAGGCCGCGACGTCGACCCGCAAGAGGTGCTCAAGACCGTCAAGGAGCGTGACATTAAGCTCGTCGGCCTCTCGGCGCTTATGACTACCACCGTCGTGGCCATGGAAGAGACCATCAAGCTGCTTCATGCCGAGGTCCCGGGCGTCAAGATCATCGTGGGCGGCGCCGTGCTCACCCCCGAATACGCCAAGCAGATCGGCGCGGACTACTACGCCAAGGACGCCGCCGAAAGCGCTCGTATCGCCGAAGAGGTCTTTGGGCAGTAACACAACGGAAACAACCGAGCACCAAAACGTGCCGCACGCGCCACTTGGCACGTGCGGCACGTTAGAATAGAAAAGACTATGCTCGTTTTGGCAGATAGGAGCGCAAGGATGGCGATCACGCCCGCAGAAATCGCGGAAACCCGCGGCATGGTTGAGGAACAGAACCTCGACATCAGGACCATCACCATGGGTGTTTCGCTCATGGGTTGCGGTGACGAGAACCTCGACCGCATGTGCACGAAGATCTACGACCACGTGACGCACACGGCTGAGCATCTGGTCGAGACCGCCGAGAACCTCGAGCGCGAGTACGGTATCCCCATCGTCAACAAGCGCGTTTCCGTCACCCCGGTGGCGCAGATCGCCGCGTGCTGCAAGGATGAGGATCTCACCCCCATCGCGCATGCCCTCGACCGCGCGGCCGAGACGCTCGGCATCGATTACCTGGGCGGCTTCTCCGCACTCGTCCAGAAGGGCATCGGCGACGCCGACCGCCGCGTCATCCAGTCCATCCCCCAGGCGCTCGCCACCACGAGCCGTGTCTGCTCCAGCGTCAACGTCGCCAGCCTGCGTGCCGGCATCAACATGGACGCCGTGCTCATGGCCGCCCAGACCATCATCGATGCCGCCAAGCTCACGGCCGACCAGGATTCCGTCGGCGCTTCCAAGTTTGTCTGCTTTGCCAACATGGTCGAGGACTCCCCGTTTATGGCGGGCGCCGTCCACGGCGGTGGCGAGGCCGACGCCGTCATCAACGTAGGTGTCTCGGGCCCCGGCGTTATGGCTGCAGCCCTGGAGACGCTCCCCGACTCCGCCTCGATGATGGAAGTCGCCGAGAAGATCAAGCAGACCGCCTTTAAGATCACCCGTGCCGGCGAGCTCATGAGCCGCGAGGCCGCCCATCGTCTGGGTGTCGAGAAGGGCATTGTCGACCTGTCGCTGGCTCCCACGCCTGCCATCGGCGACTCCGTTGCCCGCATCCTCGAGATCATCGGCGTGGGCACCTGCGGTGGCCCCGGCACGACCTGCGCGCTCGCCATGCTCAACGATGCCGTCAAGAAGGGCGGCGTCATGGCCAGTTCCAGCGTGGGCGGCCTCTCCGGCGCCTTTATCCCCGTGTCCGAGGACGCCGGCATGATCGCCGCCGTCGAAGCAGGCGCGCTTTCGCTCGAGAAGCTCGAGGCCATGACCTGCGTGTGCTCCGTTGGCCTGGACATGATCGCCATCCCCGGTGACACCCCGGTCGAGACCATCGCCGGCATCATCGCCGACGAGATGGCCATCGGCGTCATCAACAACAAGACCACGGCCGTCCGCGTGATTCCTGCCATCGGCAAGGGCGTGGGCGACTGCGTCGAGTACGGCGGCCTGTTCGGCCGTGCGCCCATCATGCCGGTGAACCCCAACGCCGGCACCGTGCTTGCCCACCGTGGTGGACGCTTCCCGGCGCCGCTGAACTCGCTGAAGAACTAGCTGAGGGGGACTGGCGAGGAGCCCCGGGGAGGGCAAATATATAAGGTCGCCTGCTCGGACAGTCCTGACTCGCACGGAGAGCACATTAAGTGCTCTCCGGCTCGTGCGGAACTCGCGATCGACCTTATATATTTGCCCTCCCCGGGGCTCCCGCACAACGGGACCTCGGTTGGGTTCTATCCCGGTTGCAGTTGCTTCGCTCCTGCACCACTTGGCTGGTGCGGCGGTTTGGCGTTGGAACGGTTCTTTCTGATATATGCTGGTTGCGGCTCTTCTTTTGGGAGGAGTCGCTTTTTTGTTGCTAGGAGGTTGGCCCGTGGTTGATGGGGACGCTCGCTCTGAGCTTCTTTCTGCTGATTGGAATGGCGAATGGATGCGCCTGCAGGCTGGTCGGCGGCGGGCTGATGATTCTTTTGAGTGGGATAAAAGGGCTCGGCATTTTCGGCCGTTGGAGACTGCCCCTTATGCTCGGGATTTTATAAAGCTGTTGGCGTTGAAGCCTGGTGAATCGGTGCTGGATATGGGATGTGGGGCTGGGTCAATTGCTATTCCGCTTGCTCAGGCTGGGCATCCTGTGATTGCAGCTGATTTCTCCCCCGCTATGTTGGGCACCCTTGATGCCGGCATTGAGTATTACGGGCTCGAGGGGCGCATAACGCCGCTTGAGCTTGCTTGGGATGATGATTGGGATTTGGTTGGACCGGTCGCGAAAGCGGTAGATGTTGCCTTTGCCAGTCGTTCGGTTACGACGACCGATCTGAAAGGTGCGCTTGCCAAGCTTGATCGTACGGCTCGTCGGCGTTGTGCTGTCACGATGGTCGCCAACTCCAGCCCGCGCTATGATCTGCACCTGATGAACGCTATCGGCGCCTCCGTTACCTGCAGCAATGGCTTTGTGTACGCCTTCAACATCCTTATTCAGATGGGTGCGCTGCCGCAGATTACGTACTTTGAATCGCCTCGTCGCGATACCTTCGATAGCCCTGAGGCGGGCGTAGCGGACTTTTCCCGCATGCTCGAGCATGGCAACGAGGATAAGATCAATCGCCTGCGCGACTACATCGTCCAGCACATGATCGAGAATCCCCATGCCGGTGAGCCGGGCTCCAAGGGCGTGCCGCAGGGGCGCTACATGCTCGATCATGTCCGCAAGGTTCGTTGGGCGTTTATTGCATGGGAGCCGGTCTCTGCGTCCCGCCCGTAGCCCATCTATAGCACGTATCGTCCACCCACTCGGCATCCGCATTCTTTTTGAACTGGGCAAACGCGGTCCACACCGCGCCGTTCCTGCGCTATCGTGGGACAGCTCACGTAGATTAAGGCCCCGTCGCGGGGCGCCCCATACATAGAAAGCGAGAACCCATGGCACTGACAGGAGCCCAGGTCAAGCAGCTTCGCAGCATGGCCCATCACCTCAACCCCGCCATCATCATCGGCAAGTCCGACGTCAACGAGGGCACCGTCGAGCAGACGGTCGCCTACCTGGAGAAGCACGAGCTCGTTAAGTGCTCCGTGCTCGATGGCTCCAGCCTTTCCGCCCGCGAGGCCGCCGAAGAGCTCGCTGAGCGCTGCCACGCCGAGGTCGTCCAGGTCATCGGCCGCAAGTTCTCGCTGTATCGCGAGTCCTCGCGCAAGGACATCGAGAAGATCAAGCTCGTCTAAGAGCCAATGATCCGGCGAGCCAACATATAGCAAGCTTACGGGTGCCCAAGTACTTCGGGCGCCCGTTTTTTATCGCTCGACCAGCACGCGATTGAGCCGTCCCTCCACCAAGCGCTCGTATAGACGCCGCGTCTCGGGCTCGGGCACGCCATTGACCTGCTCCCTCAGATGGTGCATATGCCCGCTGTATAGCTCGACGATATCGCGCCGCCGTCCCGCCGCACTGTAGACGCGCATGGCGCAGCGCACCATATCCTCGCGCGACGTTTCCTGCCGAAGCCCCGACTCCGCCAGCCAAATTGCCGACTGCAGATCGTTTTCTTCTAGAGCGGCATTTGCTCCCTTAATCATGCAATCGATGTACTTTGACTGCATAATGCGTCGCATACGCAAAAAGTAGGTGGGATTACAGCCATTGGGAACATACAGCGGTCCGGCATAAAGCTGCTCAATCTTAAGGCACAGCTCAACTAAATGGGGCCCGCGCGCACCCGTGCGATTTCCCAAAACCTCGCGGCTTATCTGGTCAAACAGCCGTACATCGGTCTTGACGTAGTCGCCGTTGAGTCCGATGCATTCATTTTGGATGAGCACACACGACTTGCCATCCGGCGTCGGTCCCAAAGCCGACCGCAAGCGCGATATCGTCGAGTACAGGTTGTTGCGGGCGCTATTGAACTCGGCATGGGGCCACAGCTCCATGGCCAGCGTCTCACGATCGACGAGCGCATCCATGCCCAGCGCAAGCCGCTCGGCAAGTGTCGCCGCCTTCTTGCGGCGCCACATCTTATCCGTGATGGGAAATCCGTCGCGCTCGGCGCGAAACGCACCAAACATGCGAATCTCGATATGGTCGATGGTATCAACGGCTTCAACCTCGCCGGCCTGGAATAGGCGCTCGCCCTCCCCTTCCAAATCGTCGCGCAGCGAGTACCGCGACAGCTCGCGCACGGGAAGCTTCTTGCGTATCCTGCCCGCCGGCTCACCCAGACAATGCATGGCAAGGCGCGCAAAGAGCCGATACGATGGCTCTAGAATCCCCGCACGATTCATGGACATCCAGGCCGCTAGGTCGCTGTCTCGGCCCGCACAGGCCAAATGCAGCGCCACCATCCAGGCTTCTGCGCCACCAACCTGCGTCTGACTTATATCGAGCAACTCCGCTTCCTCGCGCACCGAAACCATCGATGTATTTCGCAGATACGCTGCGCGCTCCAGCAGCAATGCGTTATCGCGCATATACGCAATCGACTCCTCGGCAAGTTTGAGCACTTGGACCGCACGGAACTTTGCATTAACCGGCCGTCCCTCTGCCAGCGACTGCCAGCCTTCTAGCAACAGGCCAAACAGCTGAATCTGGTTGTCGCGCATGCGCACGGCAAAACGATCGAGCTCGTTGAACGCCGCGTCGTCGGTTACCGGCAAACCGGAAAGGAGCCGCCGTGCCGCCAACACCATGCGCACCCAGATGGCCATCGCCTTAAGCCCTCGTACGTCGAGCGCCTCCCGCACCAGCGCCATCTCGTCGTCGCGCTCGTCGGTTCCCGAAAACGACCCGTCAAAGAGCTCCACCAGCATGCTATCGGCCCGTATAACAATCCCCGCGATGTCAAGCTCGCAGTCATAGGCCTTGCTCGTTTTGAGCTGCTGTAGAACGCCGCCGTCCTCTCCCCGCTCGGTCAGACAGCGCTTGACCTCGACATGCGCGGACAGCATGTCGAGTGCGGTGTGGGACGTCTCGATTTCTGGCACGGCCAGGTTCGTAGGAAGCCCAAGCCCGTTGTCCCCATAGCAAACAGCCGTCAGTGTCTGGGCTACCCTCCATGAAACAGGGTCTATTTCGCAAACCGCCCGTTCGCCCCCGCGCTCGATGACCGATGCCATATAGCGAGCGAGCTTTGTATTGGACACGCTGACCGCTGCCAGATATACGCCGAGCGCCTCGGCGGGCGTTGGCTCTGGAGCCGGATCGTCGGCATCGATCGTGCCCAGCGCTGCTCGGCAGATATCGGCCCCGTGTCCCGTCAGAGCAAGATCGACCCCGTACTGTCCAGCAAGTTCAAGGACGGCTTCACGGTCCAAAAAGGCGTCCGCCAGGCCCATCGCCGCATCGCATCGGCCCGCCTTAAGCAAAATCCGGGCCGCCCTCGGAACAAGTTCGGGGCGAACCTCGGCCACCAACTTACGCAAACGCAAGCGTCCGTTATCCTCCGTGCCCAGACACGTAAAACTCCGCTCGGCAGGATCCAAGCCAAAGATCGGGTAGTCGCGTACAAGGTAGGACTGGTCGACCATCGACAGCCTCACCCCGCAAGCCTCGAGTTCTGCGATATTGCCCTCGCCCATCAAAACCATGAGACATGCCACGCAAAACAGCGCGTTATTGTCGAGCGAAGCCAGATCGACAAGTGCCGCGCCATATACGTTGACAATCTCGTTTTCGAGCAGACCGGCTACGTCGCCTTGGCCATACAGACCCGTCTGCAATGCCGAAACGAGCTCGGGCACGCCCTGCGTGAGCTGATAAAAGTCGAGCGATGTGCTGATCGAAAACGCCGATGCCCACGCCGAATACTCATAGGCATGCACCTTGAGCATCTGCGCATTGATCTTAACCGAATCGCCCAGCCCATGAATCAGCTGACGATTTGAAGGACGGCAGGAGATAAAGACCCCTATCCCCATAGCGCGCAGGCCGCGAATCCTGTCGATGAGGTCTTCGGTATCGTGCTGATCGAGGTTTGGCACATTATCAATCGCGATAAGGGAGTGCGGTTTGTCTTTGAGTTCTTCGGTAACCACCTCGAGCTGCATAAACACCTCGCGCCCAATGGCGCGATCCGCCTCGATAATCCGCACGGGGCCTCGCGTCGGGTCGCATTTAACCTCATGGGTGTACTGCAGCAGCACCGAGGTCTTCCCAAACCCGTCGGGCGCATAAAGAACCACGATGCCGGCCTTTCGGCCCTTGGCGATAAGCTCATTCATCAAGCGTTCGCGTCGCACCATATAGCCTCCGCCTAACGGCATCAGCTCGAGGTCGTCTATACCGCTCAAATCGTTTACCATGCCCGCTCCTCAACTCGACCGTATGGACACTGTAGCCGCAAGACCATACAAGCCGCGCTATGAATAGAGCGACCTTGTGTTTTAGGTTGTCTTTTGGTACGCAAGCGGCAAGTTTTTGTACAGCGAAGGCCGATTGTTATTAATCCCCCGACTAATCGGTCTTTAAGCAGGTAAATGAGCTTGTCAGCTTGTCCCATCTAAGCGGCAGTGTAACGCAGATGAACAAGGTTCAGCCATGTCATTCAACTCGCCTAGCACCCGCTACCGTCTACGACCTTCTAGTGGCATTTTTGCATAGAATCTGGTATAGAATGAATCAAGCTGTTGGGCATCCGGCATTCGTCAAGCTTGCGGCAAGATTTTGGTCAAGTGGACAGAAAGGGATAACAAAAAGGCCCCCGCAAAGCGGAGGCCTTAGGCAAGGCTATGTCGAGCTGCAGGATTCGCGCTACTCGCAGAGCGAAAGGGCGGCCTCGTCGGCAACGACAACGCAGTTGGTGTGCAGTTGCAGGATCGAAGCCGGGCACTCGGGCGTAACCGGACCATAGCACATGTCGTGCACGGCCTGAGCCTTGGCCTCGCCGTTGGCGACGACCAGGATCATGCGGGCATACATGATAGTCTGGGTACCCATGGTGTAGGCCTGACGGGGAACATCGTCGATGCTGTCGAACAGGCGGCTGTTGGCCTGAATGGTGCTCTCGGTGAGGTCGACGCAGTGCGTGCCCTTGGAGAAGTGGTCATCGGGCTCGTTGAAGCCGATGTGGCCGTTGTTGCCGATGCCGAGCAGCTGCAGATCCGGGTAACCGGCCTCGGCGACGATCTTGTCGTACTCAGAGCAGGCAGCGGCGGCGTCGGGGTTGGAACCGTCGGGCACATGCGTGTTGTTCAGGTCGATGTTGATGTGATCGAAGAAGTTCTCACGCATGAAGTAGTGATAGCTCTGGGGATCGTCGTGCGAAAGGCCGCGATACTCGTCCAGGTTGTAGGTGCTGACCTCGGCAAAGTCGACGTCGCCCTTCTCGTACCAAGCAGCGAGCTGCTTGTAGGCACCGATCGGGGTGGAGCCGGTGGCAAGGCCCAGCACACAGTCGGGCTTGAGGATAACCTGGGCCGAGATAATATTGGCGGCCTTGCGGCTCATATCCTCGTAGTCTTTAGCTTTAATGATCTTCATTACGCGTCCTTTCTCGTACAAGAGAGGCAAGGCTCCCTTTACAAGCACTTGCCCGCGGCCCGCGTCGGCCGCAACCAACGTGTGCGGCCACCAGGGCGAGGTCGCGTAATGTATGTGTCTCGTGTCTAGCCGCGTCGAGGCCCCTGCCCGTCCACGGTGACCCAAAGCTGTTTAGCTTCGGACAAATCCCATCTTGCCACGGAGGGCATCCTCTTTCAAGGGCGCCCTCCGTAAACGTGTTTGAATTGTAGACTAATGGCCACGTGCACTTGCTAGCGCTCGCGAGCAACGATGAGCTGGTCCATCTCTTCGACATGCACGCCAACGGACCCCTTGATGCTCGAGAACTCAACGGAGTTGCACACCAAGATGGGAACCGTCACATCGTAGCCCTCGGCAGCAATTGCCTCGCGATCGAACTCAATGAGTACATCGCCCTTATGGACGATATCACCCACTTGCGCATGTACGGTAAAGTGCTTGCCCTCGAGCTGAACAGTGTCCAAACCAACGTGGATGAGCACGTCCAAGCCATCGACCGTGTTAAGCGCAACGGCGTGTCCCGTGGGAAAAATGGCCTCGACCTTGGCATCAGCCGGTGCAATCACACGCGTTCCGGTGGGCTGAATCGCCACGCCCTGGCCCAAAAGTCCGGTGGCAAACGTCTGATCGTTTACCTCGGAGAGCGGAATGACGTCGCCCGAGATGGGAGCATCCAGCGTAAGGACTCGACCACGCATACCAAAAGACCTTAGGACTTTAGTGAACATGCTCCCCCTCGGACATACCAATCAAGCAAAATAACCTTAACAGTTTACCACTTGGCACTGGTTTTTGACCATTAGGGAAGTTCGCGCTTGACAACCTCGACGATGTCGTCGACAACGCGCTGGGTCAACTCGTGCGTCTCGGCCTCGGCCATCACACGGACCAGCGGCTCGGTACCGCTCGGGCGCACCAGAATGCGGCCGCGGCCGTCAAGCTCCTTCTCGGCAGCAGCGACAGCATCCCAGATGGGCTGGCAATCGTCCAGACCAGCCTTGTTGTCGGAATGCACGTTGACGAGCACCTGCGGGTACTTCTTCATGATGCCGGCAAGATCGGTGAGGGTACGACCGGTGCGCTTGAGCACGGCCAGCAGCTGCAGAGCCGTCACCAGGCCGTCACCGGTGGTGTTGTGCTCCAGGAAGATGATGTGGCCGGACTGTTCGCCGCCGATGACGGCACCGTCCGCGAGCATGCGCTCCAGAACGTAGCGGTCGCCCACGGCGGTCTGAACCATCTCGAAGCCCTGCTCCTTCATAGCGATGGAGAAGCCCAGGTTGCACATGACGGTCGAGACGATCTCGGAGTTGGCGAGCTTGCCGCGAGCGGCAAGGTTAGAACCGCAGATAGCCAGGATGTAGTCACCGTCGATCTCATTGCCCTCGCTGTCCACGAACAGTACGCGGTCGGCGTCGCCGTCGTGGGCCAGGCCGATATCGGCGTGGGTGCGCAGCACGAGCTCGCGCAGGGGCTCGAGGTGAGTGGAGCCGCATTCAACGTTAATGTCCGTGCCGCAGTAATCGGTGTTGATGGCATGGACCGTGGCACCCAGGCGCTGCAGCGCGGCGGGCGTAGTCTGGCAGGAAGCACCGTGACCGCAGTCGACGGCAACGACCAGGCCGTCGAGCCTAAGACCATCAAGCGTATCGATGGCGTGGTCGACGTATGCCTTGCGAGCGTCCTTCATCTTGATGATGTGGCCCACGCCGGCACCGGTCGGCAGCGTGTCGGCAGCCATGGCTTCCTCGGACATGACCCAGGCGCTGATCTCTTCCTCGACAGCATCGGGAAGCTTCATGCCCTTGCGGCTAAAGAACTTGATGCCGTTGAACTCCGGCGGATTATGCGAAGCAGAGATGACGATGCCGCCGTCGAGCTCGTTCTGAACGGTGAGCAGCGCCACGGCAGGCGTGGGGATAACGCCGCAGCAGTGCGGGCGGCCGCCCTCGGCCATAATGCCGGCGGTCAGAGCACTCTCGAGCATGGTGCCCGAAAGGCGCGTGTCACGGCCGATGCAGATATCCGGACCAAGAAACTTGGTCGCCGCGCGGCCCAGGCGAAACGCAAGGTCGCACGAGAGGTCGGCATTGGCGACGCCACGGACGCCGTCGGTACCGAAGATGTTCTGGGGCATAGGATCGCTCCTTCCCTAGCAGGCGATATGCAACCGCCCGCCCTAGTCGAAAAAGAAAAGCGGGACCCGCCGAGGAATCGGCAGGCCCCGCTTGTACATTGTATCTCGAAAGGAGATAAAACCTTAGCGCTTGGAGAACTGGGGAGCGCGGCGGGCCTTCTTGAGGCCGTACTTCTTGCGCTCGACCACGCGAGCATCGCGCGTAAGGAAACCGGCCTTCTTGAGGTCAGCACGGTAGTCGCCAGCGTTCAGAAGAGCGCGAGCGATGCCCAGGCGCAGAGCGCCGGACTGACCGGAGATGCCGCCGCCATCGCACAGAGCGATAACGTCGAACTGACCGGCGGTGTCGGTCACCTTGAAGGGAGCAAGGGCGTTCTCAACGAGCTGATGACGGCCGAAATACTGCTCGGCGTCACGCTTGTTGATGGTCACCTTACCGGTGCCGGGGACGAGACGGACGCGGGCGACGGCGTTCTTACGACGGCCGGTACCCTGGTAGACAACGGTGTTCTCAGCCATCTTTAAGCCTCCAGCTCAATCTTCGTGGGGTTCTGGGCAGCGTGCGGATGCTCGGCACCAGCGTAGACCTTAAGCTTGGTCATCTGGGCACGGCCGAGGGTGGTCTTGGGCAGCATGCCGCGAACGGCGCGCTCGATGACCTTCTCCGGGTGCTTCTCCATAGCCTGGCGGAAGCTCTCAGCCTTGAGGCCGCCGTTGTAGCCGCTGTGGCGATAATAGGTCTTCGTGTCGGCCTTGTTACCGGTAAGCTGGACCTTATCGGCGTTGATGACGACAACGAAGTCGCCGCAGTCGCTGTTGGGCGTGAACTGGGGCTTGTTCTTACCGCGCAGGATCATTGCGATCTGGGTGGCAAGACGGCCCAGGACAGCACCATCGGCGTCGACGAGAACCCAGTTGCGCTGGACCTCGCCCTGCTTGGCGTAGTGAGTCGATTTCGAAATCACTTAGACTCCTCCATGTACAGTACGTGTTGTTACAGAGATTCACGGGGCTCTGCAAGTAACCCGTCCATATTACCCCGCTCGCCGCCCGAGTCAACAGGTATTTTGGCTCCGACCAGAGTTTCTGCACATGTCGTCCATCGGTCGTAGTTTTGCGACGCTAACGCTCGACGAATGCCTCGATGTCGGCCAGCAAGCGCTTAGCCTCCTGGCGGCCCTGAATATACAGGTCGAGCAGTTTGGCAGGATCGTGCTCGACATGGCCGACCTCGACCGGCTTTTGCGGAGCAACGACCAGCGCGCGGCCCTCGCGCTCATACTTCCACAGATGCATGCGCTGGATGTTATAGCGGTCGTGGCGCGTCTCGATAGCCTCGAGCAGGTAGGGGTAGTCGGCATAGCGGGCGCGTGCGGCGGGCATAAACTCGTAAGGCTTTTTCTCGTACGAGCGGTCCTGCGTGACAATGACAACCGCGCGATCGAAGCCCGCCTCCTCCAGCACATGCTCGATAGGGACCGAATCGGCCACGCCGCCGTCGACGTATTTGTGCCCGTCAATCTCGACCGACGGCGTCACCAGCGGCAACGAGGTCGATGCGCGCACGGCGTCGAGGTCAAGTACGGCGCTTTTGACCGGCAGGTACGTGGCGGTTCCAAAGAGCATGTCCGTCGCGACGGCGTACATCTCGATGGGGCTGGCGTCGAACGTCTCGTTGTCAAAGGGATCCAGGCGGTCCTGGACATCATTGAAGATAAAGTCGTAACCCACAATGGAGCCCGTGGACGCAAACGACGCGGCGCCCATGAAGCGGCTGTCGTTGCAGAAAGCCAGGTTGATGCGGTTGGCACGGCCGATCTGGTGCGACTTGTAGTTCACGCCGTTGAGGGCGCCGGCCGATACGCCATATACCGCCGGAATCTCGACGCCGGCCTCCATGAGAACGTCGAGCACGCCGGCGGTAAATTGTCCGCGGAAGCTGCCGCCCTCCAAAACGAGCGCGACCTTGCCGGCGTTCTTTGCCTTATCTTCTGCAGTCATATTGACCTCCTGCGATTGCGTTTTGGCTTTCTTCTACCCAGTTTTGGAATGGAGGGCGCATAGGTTTTGGAGTTGAGGAGATGGAGCGGAAAGCGCGTCCCAGTTTGAGGCGGGATTCCGGGATGCGCTTTCCGCTTGGACCGCCGTTGGGAAAGCGCGTCCCGTTCTGAGCACGGATTCCGGGATGAACTTTCCGCCAACAACCCATCCGGAAAATGCATCCCATTCTGAGCCGATATTCTGGGACACACTTTCCGTTGGATGACCGCTAGGAAAGCGCGTCCCACCCTGCGCTGCCGCGACGTTTGCTTAACGCCCGCGCCCTGCACAGAGTTCGATTCTCCGCGGTACGGGAGATCCGTTGATGGGTTGAGGCCGGGGCAAGACGCCCGATTGGCATCGCATCGATATCTGGCTGGGGCATTGCGCGGAGAATCCGCGTATTTGCTTCGCAAATCCGCACCGGCTTCGGCCGCCTGCCGGCGTCCTCGCCCGCTCGCTACAAACGCTCCGCGTTTGCTTAACGCTCGCGCCCTGCACAGAGTTCGATTCTCCGCGGTATCTATAGGTAATAAAAAAGCAGGTAGAGACACTTCTCTACCTGCTTGTAACTATTGGTGGAGGCGCGGAGAATCGAACTCCGGTCCACGAAAGCTCCCTGATTGGCATCTCCAAGCTCAGTCGCTGGTTTAGTCTCGGACGCTTTGCGCGCAGCGACACGCTCGCGGCGTCCTAACCGGTTCGGTCTTAGCCTGCGCCATACCGATTACGTGCGCAGGAGCATTCCCCTAAAATGACGTCGCGCCGGTGTCGGGGAAATCACCGGGTTGACGCGCCGCTATAAACTAAGCAGCGAGAGCCATAGGCTCAAAAGAAGAGTTGTTGTCAATTCAATTTGACGGTACCCCTGTTTAACGAGGCGAGGAGACCTCGGCTTGCTTCCTCTCTCAGAGCTATCGTGTCGAAACCAGTCGCCCCCGAATGTCGGGAAAGTCTGGATGGTATCGGGCCTGCAAATACCCGATAACCGTCGACTTTTCAAGGAACATGCGGGGTGAGCCCCGCTTGTGGAGTGTTATCTTACCACGTTCTGAAAGCGGACAGCTGTTCTATGCACGAGCTGTGAAGACCCCAATGTGCTCCGCACTTCGCACTTTTGCTACCGATCGCGTCACGTATATTTTCGCCAAGCAAAATTGACTCGTCGAAAGGACCGTTATGGATACCAAGCAGCAACTCGTCAATGCCCTCGCAGGCCTGGGCTCAACCATTACCGAAGCTATGGATGTCATCGAAGGCTTTGTCCCCTGCGGACATCCCGCCCTCACGGTATCGAACGCACTCGTCGCGCTAGACGCTGACGATGATGCAGCTCTCGCCCAGCAGCTTGAGACCGTCGAGGGCTTTATCGACCACGTGAGTGAGAACCGCGGCGTGGCCGCCTACCACGGCATCGAGGTCGAGCTCGCGGGTCCCAAAGCCGATCTGCTCGCAGCAATCCGCGAGGTAGGCGCCCTTATGCAGACCGCAGGCGTCAAGAACACCCAAGTCAATGAGTGGGTCTACCGCAGCCTGGCAGCACTCGACAGCTCCGACGAAAAGGCAGCCGAGCAGCTCGCAGAAAGTCCCGCCATTAAGGCCGAGCTTTTGTAAATAGCAGACGCGGGCCCCTTGGCGCATCGTCGTCCAAGAGGCCCGCAAACAGTTCGCGTCAACTGATAGCCGCGCCGCCGCGTTCGACCAAAGCCAGAATCGGCATCATTTGGCGCGGGGTCTTTGCTGCAAGATCGGCATGTTCGAGCAGCTTGCGATCGTTGGTCACCAAGTAATCGACCTGTGCGCGCTTGCACGCGGCGAGCACCAAGTTGTCCTCGTAATCGCGATGGAGCGCTAAGTATTTGTCGGCCAGCCAAAGGTCCGACGCATCTGCGCCCACGGCCGTGGCGTTTTCAGTCATATTCCGAACAAACGCCAGCGCCGCATCGCCAATTGCACGGGCAGATGCCTCGTCGAGCGCTCCCCCGCTGGCAAGAACGCTACGCTTCAGCTCGTGTTGGACAACGTACAGCACGTCCTTGGCAATATGCACCGGAAAGAACAGCAACGCCCCCGTCTCCGTCGCCTGCCCAATAAACGCACGCGCGGCAAGCGACTCGGCATGGTCGACGCAAAACGAATCGACCCATACGTTGGCGTCCACCATTATTTTGAGGGGATCCCCGCTCACAGGATCATCCCCTTTTGGCGATAGCGCTCGTCCATGGCTTCGGAATAGATTGTGTCCCAACCGCGATCGTCGGATACGGGCGACGTAGCGATGCCCAAATCTGCATAAAGCCGGTCGGCCGCTGCCCACGATGCGGCGAACGGAGTATCGTGCGCGACGGTCTGCTGCCGGCCATCAACAGCAGACAGTACTTCCTCACACTGCCCGCCACCCTGTGCGACCTTGGCCACGACCTTTTTGATGAGCCCGGGCAGCGACCTGCCCGAAAGCTGCAGCGCTTCCTCGGCGCGCTCTTTAACCGAGCGATCTACGCGAACATTCACCTGCGCCATGCCGCCAACGGTAGCCATCTCAACCTCACCTTCAGCATTTGCTAGCAGTGCTAGCACGAGCATATATCAGAGTTAACATCTCGTCAAACAAAAGAAGGCCTGCACCCTGGCGGCTGCGGTGCCGCCCGAATGCAGGCCATATACTCAATCGAAAACGCTAATGCAGGTACGCCTTTGCGTTGCCCAGGCTGTAGGCGATCGTTGAGCCGTTGTGCAGAAGTGACGACGTCTGCGGAGTGATCATGCCGGTAATACCCAATGCCAACAGCGCCGAGTTGGTGAGCATCACCTTGGAATACGAGCTCGTCAGACGATCGATGAGTCCCTGGCTCATGCGGCGCAGGCGAACAATCGCATCGAGTTCCGTATCGGTCAGGATGATGTCGGCGACCTCCTTGGCAATGTCGCTGCCGCCGCCCATTGCCAGGCCCACGTCGGCCAGGCCCAGTGCCGGTGAGTCGTTGACGCCGTCACCAACCATGGCAACGTGGCGCCCCTCACTCTTTATGCGCTCCACATACGCGTACTTGTCCTCGGGCAGCAGCTCGGCCTTAAACTCGTCGACGCCCGCCTCTCGCGCAATGCGCTCGGCCGTGCGCTCGGAGTCGCCCGTAAGCATGACCACGTGCTTAACGCCCAGCGCGTGCAGGTCGGCGATAGCCTCACGCACACCAGGTTTGAGCGGATCCTCGATACCGAGCACGCCCACGACCGTGCCATCGACCGCCAGATACAGCGGCGACAGGCCCTGCATCTGGGACTCAATTTGCTCCTTAATGTCGGACTCGAGCTGCGCGCTCTCGTCCTCAAACACAAAGTGTGCCGAGCCAATAATTGCGCGACGTCCCTCGATGGACGAAGCAATACCATGCGCCACGATGTACTCGACAGCAGCGTGACGCTCGCGGTGCTCGAGCCCACGCTCGTGGGCGGCGTTGACCACGGCGCGTGCCACCGGATGCGGAAAATGCTCCTCCAAGCAAGCGGAAAGGCGCAGGACCTCGTCCTCGCTCCAGCCATCGGTGGTGAGCACGCAGGCAAGGCGCGGCTGCGCCTCGGTCAGCGTGCCGGTCTTATCAAACACAATGGTGTCGGCCTTGGCAAACGACTCAAAGTACTTCGCGCCCTTGACCATGACCCCCATCTTGGCGGCGTCGCTCATGGCAGTCATGACGGCGACGGAACCCGTGAGCTTGAGTGCGCACGAGTAGTCGACCATCAGCGCCGCTGAGGTCTTGATGAGGCTGCGGGTGGTAAGCGCAACCAGGCCCGCGAGCAGGAAGTTCCACGGGACGATTTTGTTGGCGAGGTCTTCCATGTGCGACTGGCCCTCTGATTTGAGCGAGTCGGCTGTCTGCACAAGCGAGACGATCGAGCGCAGTTTGGTCTGAGCCGTATTGGCGCGCACGCGCACCAGGATGCTTCCGTCCTCGACGACGGTGCCGGCGAACACGTCATCGCCCACGCTGCGCTCGACGGCCAGCGGCTCGCCGGTCAGGGTCGCCTGGTTGACCATAGCGCTCCCCTGCTCGACAACACCGTCGATGCAAATGGACATGCCAGTGCGCACGGCGACCAGATCGCCGGGCTCGAGCTCGGTCGCGGCAACGCTTACCTCGGTGTCGCCGACGACCTTTTGCGCCTTGTCGGGCACATCGAGCAGCGAGTTGATGAGCTCGTTTTCGCTCATGGCGCGGGTATAGTCCTCGAGCAGCTCGCCCACGTTGAGCAGGAACATCGTCTGGCCCGCGGTGTCGACATCACGTTTGACGAACGAAATGCCGATGGCCGAAGCGTCAAGCACAGGAACGGTCAGGCGCGGCTGCGCCAGCTCATGAAGGGCAGCGCGCAAAAATGCCATGTAACCGGCCACGACAAACACCGCACGCAGAGGCGTCGGCAAGAACCAGCGGCGCGCGTAGTGGGCGCCGATAAGTGTGGCAAGATCCATGACGAGCTTGTGCTTGCGTGGCTCAAGCTGCATCACGTAACCCGTCTTTGCGTCGGCAATGGCCTGGGCATCGAGCGCACCCAAGGCGTCGAGCACGCCCGCACGACACTGCTCGTCAAATTCGAGCGCCATCTGGCCAATGCGGCCGTACACGCGCACCTTGTGCACGCCGTCGATATCGCCGCTGAGCTTAAGAAGTGCATCGAGATCGCTCTCTGGCACAGGACCCGCCAATTGAAGACGGGTCCTGCCGGGGATCTCGCTAATAATCGAGAATCTCATAGTTTGTGCCTAGGAGCGTTACTCGGCTGCCTCGTCAGCAGCGGCCTCGCTCTGGGTGATGTAGGCAGCCTCGGCAACCATGTCATCGACATTGGCCTTGGCCTGCTCGACCATGTCCTGGTAGCAGTTCTTGACGCGCATACCGCACGCGATGCCCTGCACGCAGGCGTTCTTTACCGGAGCGCTGGTGAGCAGCTTGATGCCAGCCGTACCAAGCAGAAAACCGCCACCGACAAGCAGGGTGTTAAACGTCGACTTCTTCATGTTGCTTCTCCCTTTTGCCGCACAAGCGCGGCATGGTGCCTTAGCACCCGAGTTCATTAGTTTGCTCGAGCACGCTTTTGAGACTAGTTTAGTCGAACTATTATGGTCAACCAAAGTTAACCTTTTGGAAACTATGGGTTGAACTCAGTGTGACAAAGGGACTGTCCCTTTGTCACATTCCTACAGCTGCCAGTTCGCCGCCTCCTTTTGCAGCGCAACCATGCGGGCGAATTCTCCACCTGCCGCCTTAAGCTGCGCCGGAGTGCCCTGCTCGGCAACCACGCCATCCTTGAGCACAACGATCTTGTCGGCATTTTCCACCGTGCGCATACGATGGGCGATAACGATAACCGTCTTACCTGCAAGCAGACGGGAAAGTGCCTGTTGCACCACGGTCTCATTCTCCACATCCAAGCTCGCCGTCGCCTCGTCCAACAGCACGATGGGCGCGTCTTTGAGCAGTGCGCGGGCGATAGAGATGCGCTGGCGCTCACCGCCGGACAGCTTGGAGCCGTTCTCGCCGATCATGGTGTCATAGCCCTGCGGCATGCGGTTCACGAACTCGTCGCAGTTGGCGGCACGCGCGGCCGCAAGCACTTCCTCATCGGTGGCATCACGACGCCCGAGGCGGATGTTTCCCATCACCGTGTCGTCAAAGAGCAACACGTCTTGGAACACAATGGCGTAGTCGCGTAGCAGCACCTCGGGATCAACGCTCGCAACATCCACGCCACCCACGGTGACCGTGCCTTCGGTGGCATCCCAAAAGCGCGCGGCCAGGCGGCTCACCGTAGACTTACCGGAACCCGAGGGACCGACCAGCGCCGTAACTTCGCCTTCCTTGGCGGTAAAGCTCACATCGGTAAGAACTTTCTCGCCGGCGCGGCCGTCCTCGCCCGCACCATAGCCAAATGCCACGTGATCGAACACCACATCGTGACCCACGGGTTCAAATTTCTCGCTGCCCCGCGCCACAGGCTCTTCCATGATGGAGCGCATGCGCTTGGCAGACGACTCGGCGGCAAACAGCTCGGACATTAACATTAACGCCTGGTCAAAGGGCGCATAGATACGGCTCACCATAAGCAAGAAGGCAAACATCACCAAAAAGTCGACCCGCCCCGAGGTAACCATCGCGGCACCCGTTACCAGCGTGGTGGCAATGCCCAGACGCAGGATGACAAAGGCGGAGTTGACCAAAAGCCCGTTAACGAGTTCTCCCTTAGTGGTCTCGCGCTCCTCGGCATCAATCACGGCGCCGAGTCCCTCAAGATAATGGGTCTCCTGGTTGGTGGCGCGGATCTCGCGAACGCAGTCGAGCGTCTCTTGAATCGCCTCGGTAACCTTGACCTTCTCGGCGCGCACGCGATCGAACACCGGAGTCATGGGGCCGCGTGTTAGATACAGCACGGCAAAGGCCACGGGAACGCTCCAAAACGCCGCGATCGCCAGCTGCCAGCAAAAGAACAGCGACGCCACGAACACAATGGCGCTTGCGATGATGGCACCCCAAAGCTCTCCCAGCACGTGGCTGTAGGCGTGCTCCATGGCCTGGACGTCACCCATGATGGTCTCGGTTAAATCGGCCAGATCACGACGACCAAAAAACGACAGCGGCAGTTTGCGCAAGCGCTCGGCGATCTCCATACGCTGCTTGCCGCACTCCTCGTAAAAGATGCAGTAGGTGTAGTAATACTGCTGCCAGTTAGAGGCAAAGAGCAACACGAAAAAGACCAGGAGGCCGCCCACGATCGGCAGGGCATCCGGCAGGTCGGCACCGATGGCGAGATGTTCGACAAAACCGGCCATGACCAGGAATAAAAAGCCCATGCCGGCCATGGTAATGAGATTAGTGAGCGTGGTCCAGAAAATGCCGCGTTTTACGCCGGCGACGCCTTTATCGGATAGGAAATACTTCTTTTGGAATGAGGCGAACATTTAGGCCTCGCCTCCCTTCGTGACGGCGGCATCCGCGGTCGCTGCAGTGATTTTCCAGCTCGCGGCCTGTTCGTATTCGGCCCACATCTTGGCATACAGACCCTCTTGGGACAGCAACTCGGCATGGGTACCCGACTCCTGCACGCTGCCCTGGTTGAGCACCACGATTTGGTCTGCGCCCACTACAGTCGAGAGTCGGTGCGCAATCATAATGACCGTGCGACCCGCCGCCAGCTTGCTGAAGGCGCGCTGGATGAGCGCCTCGTTCTCGGGATCGGCAAACGCCGTGGCCTCATCGAGCACCACGATAGGCGCGTCTTTAAGGATCGCGCGGGCGAGTGCCACGCGCTGGACCTCGCCGCCCGAAAGATATGCTCCGCCGGCGCCGAGCATGGTATTGATGCCCTGTGGGAGTTTGGCCACAATGTCGTCGCACTGAGCTGCGGAGAGGGCCGCACGCACTTCGTCGTCAGTGGCCGAAGGCTTGGAGGCGCGCACGTTATCGGCAAGTGTTTGCCGGAACAGCTGGTTGGTCTGGAACACAAAGGCGACCTGGTCCATAAGCTCGTGCGGATCCATATCGCGAACGTCTACACCGCCTACGAGCACTCGACCCGAAGAGACATCCCAAAAACGCGGGATCAGGCTTGCGCAGGTTGACTTACCGCCGCCCGAGGGACCCACCAGCGCAAGGGTGCTACCCGTGGAAACGCTAAAGCTCACATGGCTGACAGCAGGTGCTTCGGTACCCTCGTACGTAAAGCTCACGTCCTCAAATCGCACGTCGCCGCCGACAGGGTGCTTGGGTTGGGCGGGCACGGAGAGCTGCTTGGAATCCATGACGCTTCGAATACGAGCCAGCGAATCGGCACTCATCTGAGAGGCCTCGCCCACAAACATGAGCTTGGTCATGGCTGTTGGCACCACGGCCGAAAAAATCGCGTAAAACGTGAAGTTGGCCATAAAATGCGCGAAGTCCGTCTCGCCCGGCGCCAACAGCAACGCCACGGGCAACAGGAATGCCACAAGACCATTGAGCGCGGTAAGGTTGAGTACCTGTGGACCTCGGCAGAACGTGCCCGAATAGTTTTGTGCCGTGTCGGCGTATTCGGCGATCGCATCGTGGAAAGCCTTAAAGGAGTAGACCGTCTGCTGAAACACCTTGACCACGGGAATACCGCGTACGTATTCGGTGCCCGTCTTGTTCATTTTGACCAGCGCGCCCATGTAGGCCTTCATGAACTCGGCGCCTTTGCCGCTCATCATGGTGGCCATGGCGCCAAACGAAATAACGACCGAGATGAGGCATGCCGCGCCCAAGCGCCAATCGAGGGCGAAAAGCAGCACGAGCAGACCTGCGACCATGGCGGCGGCGCCTGCGATATCGGGCAGCATGTGTGCGAGCAGGGTCTCGGTGGAGGCGGCGCATCCGTCTACAACACGACGCAGCTCACCGGTGGCGTGCGTGTCAAAGTAGCCAAGCGGCAGCTTAAGCAGGTGCTCGCTCGTAGCCTTGCGGATATTGGATGCGCAGCGAAACGCAGACAGGTGCGTGCACATGAGCCCCACGAAATAAGCTACGATGCTTGCCAGGGCAAAACCCACGGCCCACCAGCCATACATCGCGATATCGATGGCTTCGCTCCAGTTAGGTGCCACGGCGATCAAATCGCGCGCGACAAGCCAAATGCACACGTACGGGCCAAAGCTCAGCAGCTGCGAGAGCGCCGAGAGCGCCATGCCCAAATACGTTAGGAATTTACGGTCGCCGGCATATGCAAGCAGCTCGCCGATACCGCCACCTTCCTTTTTTGATTCCTTTGCCATGAGATTCCTTTCTAACGGCTTGAGAGTTAACCGTAATGAACTTATCATTGACGTGTTAGCCGTGGCTCACAATCAAGCCAGGCGTGGACGTTTCTGCAAAGGAAAGGGACGCTTTTGCAAATACGGCGGTCAGCGACCGACATAACTGAGCTCTACGCACCGCAGTTTGAGCAGTTTGGCCTGGAGCTTACCGGCAAGGGCACCGTCTTTACCGGCGAGGTGGCAAACGACCGGGCGCACGGTCGCGCATGGATCATGCCTCTCTCCCCTGTCTGCATCGTCATGGAGCATTTCATCACCCCGACGCACGATATGTACCTGGCCGAATACACACCCGAGCCATACGCCTGCGTGAGCGAGGTCAGCGCGCCCACGCTTACATGCATGCCCGAGGCTGGCATAACGCCCGCGAACCTTAAACCATTGCATGGACCGTGGCCAAACAATGCCGTTTGCAGCTTTATCCAAGATAACTGTGGCGAGGAATTAAGCCCGCTGTTTGCGGGGCGGCTCTATCACTCGTGCTCGGTAGTCTTTTTGCCTGGATATTTTGACGAACTGGAGCACCGCTATCCCACCGAGTTCGCGGGAATCTTTGAGGCGTTTGCCGAGCCATGGCACGAGGAAGCGACGTCTGCCATCTGCCACACGCTGCGCCGGATTAACGAGGACCGCGCCCGCACCGTAGGCGGACACGTCTATATGCAAGGCATCGTGGAGACCATGGTCGC
>CAUAJB010000021.1 GCA_958429225.1 uncultured Collinsella sp. | reverse complement strand
ATCTAACAGTGAATTCGATACATCTCTCTAAATGTCTCTCTAAAATAAGGTGCTTATCTCTCTAAAGTTAGAGAGATATACTACACTTTAGAGAGATAACTCTATTGTTTTAGAGAGGCGGAATGCCAATGCTGCTGGATGAACCTCTTGGCCTTATCGTTGAGCGCCTTCGCAGGCGGGGGACTGATGACGCATCGGTAGAAGTTAAAGCCTGCACGAATAAATTGAGCGCAGACGTATGGGAGACAGTGAGCGCTTTTGCGAACACTGCGGGTGGGCTCATTATTTTGGGCCTGAATGAAGCCGAAGGATTTGTTCCTTCGGCTAACTTTGCTATCGATAGGGTGCGCGATCAGTTTGTTTCGGGTATCGGAGACGGAGGCTCAGCGGCAGTGGTGACCCATGCGCCGCGGTACGAGCTTGATCGAGGCGAGGTCGACGGGCTCCAGGTGCTTCTGGTGCGCATCTTTGAACTTGAGCTTAAAGCGAAGCCTTGCTATATCGGCGCGCGCGGCGTGCAGAACGGTAGCTACAAGCGCGTGGATGATAAAGATATCAAGATGTCACCCGCTGAGCTATATGAGCTGCAGAGTGCGTTGCTTCCGAGCGATGCAGACGGCACGGTGGTTTCGGAGGCAACGGTCGAGGATTTGGATCCAGATGTCGTGCGGTCTATTATCGCAAATCGCCGGCTGCAGACCCCGCGCGTTTTGCGCGGGGCCGATACGCTGGAAAAGCAGCTGGTCAGACTCAATATCACTACAAAGGATGGTGCCGTGAAGCTCGCGGGGCTTCTGTCGGCGGGAATTTACCCCCAGCAGTTCTATCCCAAACTGATGATCGATGTCGCCGTTCATTCCGATGTGGAAAAATCTGCACCCGGGCAACCCCGGTTTATTGACCGCCAGTTGTGCGATGGCCCGATTCCGGCTTGCATCGAAGATGCCCTTGCCGCGATTGGACGAAACTTGCGCAAAGCGACGATAGTGCAAGGCGCTGGCAGAAGGGAGGATTGGGAAGTTCCCCAGGAGGTTTTGCGCGAGGCCTTGGCAAATGCCTGCATCCATCGAGAATATTCGCCCATGTTTGTGGGGCAGGCCGTGAGTGTCGATATCTATCCAGACAGAATAGAGATCAAAAACCCCGGTGGGCTTTGGGGCGGAAAGACGGTGGACAATCTTGCAGACGGGGAATCGCGCTGCCGAAACCCAAAGCTCATGAGCCTAATGGGGGCGACGCCGTTAGAGCATGCCGAGGGGGCCGTTGCAGAAAGCCAGGGATCTGGTATCCCGGCTATGATTCGCGAGATGGAGTCTCGTTCGCTTGGAAGGCCGAAATTTATCGTTAAGGCCGATTCGTTTACGGTGCTGCTTTCCCGGCACGGGGCGGAGCTTGCTGAAAACCGCACGTGGATTCAGAGCCATGTGGGCACCGAGCTGACGGATCGCGAGGAAACATTGCTCATGTTTATGCGGGAGCATGGGTGCGTATGCGATGTTCAAAAAATACGAGAGGCCCTGAAGTGGGATTCGGATGACATTCGCCTGATCTGCGGGAATCTTGTCGATAAACATGTCCTGTCAAAATGTGGCAAAGACACGTTTGAGATTATCGATATGAGCAGAGAATCGTCAGCTTCGACAGCGGATAGGATTCTGGAGGCTCTCAGCGCCGAAGTGGATATGACGGCGCGAGAAATAGCGGTTGCATCGGGGGTCAAAATTTCGTCTGTCCGTTACCATCTGCCAAAAATGGCGGATAAAGGGCTCATCGAAGTAATGGGTTCATCGACGAGTCGTAACCGCCGATATCGGAAGAAGTAGATGCAGCCGGGTCGCCTCTCTAGTGTCTCTCGAGGCCAGATGGGTGTTGGAGGGGCGATTGTCTCGCGATATTTCCCCAGATAAAACCTGCCAAAATAAACCTGTCCCTTTTTGGTAGGTCAGTTAACGCAGTCCAGGTTGAGCATATGCGAGCGAGCAGGCTCCGGGTGCGGTAAGGTGACGTGAAACAAGCGGGCGCTGACCTTTTGGTCGCGCCCGTGCAGTTGAACGTCAGATTGCCGAGCCCGGGGCCTGCGCAGCGCCGAGCGGTTACGCCGTTTGTAAAACGGCGTAACTTAAAGGTTCATGTTGCCGTGGATGTAGGGGGTGACCTCGGGGGAGATATGGTCGCAGCCCAGCTCGCGCAGCGCGGACTCGATAACGGCGGGCAGCGGGGTTTTGCCCTCGGCATCGACGGCGTTGCCACCGAGGGCAGCAATCTTGGCGACATCTGCGGGTGCGGCCTCGATATGCATGCAGCCGCCGATCAAGCGCGCGCGTACCTGTGCCAGATCAAGATTGTGCAGGTAATCCTCGCAGGCGCGGATTAAATCGACCTTCTCGCGCGTAAGCTCCTCGCCCGTGGGGACGCGGGTGGCAAGACATGCTCCCGCCGGCAGGTTCCAAACGGGATAGCCCCATGCGCGCAGCAGCTCGCGCTCTTCGTCCTTGGTAAAGCCGACCTCCATAAGGGGTGAGCGTACGCCGAGCTCTTCTGCCGCACGCATGCCGGGGCGGTAGTCACCGCGATCGCTTGCATTGCTGCCATCGATGACGGTGGGAAAGCCGAGCGACTTGGCGTGGTTGACGATGGCGGTAAAGCCGGCGTGCTTGCAGTGGTAGCAGCGATTAGCATCGTTGCAGGCTACTTGGGGGAGCTGCAGCTGATCCACCGAAAGATTGAGCACGGGGAGCTTAAAATGCGGCCCCTCATTGGCCTGCCCATCAACGGACTGCTCAAACGAAGCCTGCTCGGGCGTGCCGATGAGCGGCGTGGTGAGATGGACGAGGAGGGTATTGGTAGGCATGATGCGGGCGCATACGGCGGCCAAAAAGCTGCTGTCAACGCCGCCGGAAAACCCGATAGCCACGCGCCCGTATGCCAAAAGCAGCTGTTCGAGCGCCGATAGCTTGTCTTGAAGCTCCTCTGCGGGTGCCGTGGTGTCTAAAATCATGAAACGATCCTTATCGTTGAGTACTCGGTCGAAAACTATAATCCTAATGCGTTACTTGCCATAAGACTTCTATCTATGTAACGAAAGTGCAATATGCTATATACGTTATATACAAGTTTGTAAAGTGCGGTAGAGTGGCAGTAACACAATCCGGTGAGGGGACCGATATGATCAAGGCTGTTATTTTTGACATGGATGGAACGCTGGTCGATACCGAGCGTTTGGGGATTAAGGCCTGGAAGGCAGGCGCCGCTGAGCTGGGGCTCGCGATTGATGAAGCGCTGATCCATCAGTTTATCGGCCGCACGCTGCCCGATGTTATGGACATCCTTGATAAGCATTATGGCAGCCACGAAACCACCGAGGCGATCTATCGTCGCCACAAGGAGATTCGCGACGAGATGGTCAAGACCGAACTGGAACTTAAGGCCGGTGCCGCCGAGTGCCTAGACGAGCTGCTGGCTGCGGGCTATCACGTGGGTCTAGCGACGTCGTCGCGCCTCGTTACGGCCGAGCGCAACCTTAAGATGGTCGGTCTTTTTGACAAGTTTGAAACGGTAACGTGTGGCGAGGACGTCGTGCACGGCAAGCCCGACCCCGAGATGTATCTGCTCGCCTGCGAGCGCGCGGGCTTTGCTCCCGAGGAATGTGCCGTGGTCGAGGATTCGCGCAACGGTTGCGTCTCGGGCATTACGGCCGGCTGCCATGTCTTCGCCGTCCCCGATATTGTGCCGCTGCCGCAGGACGTGGTGGATGGCTGCGAGGCCGTGCTCGATACGTTGTTCGACCTGGCGGCGGCAGTCAAGGCCGTGCGCTAGACAATTGCGGTGTTGAAACGAGCGATTGCCCACGTTTGCGCTCAAGCAAAAGGGGCCCGGCAATGGTCGGGCCCCTTTTGCTTGAGCGGCGACTTAGCATGCTCGCGGGCGTGCTATAGATACGCACCGAGGTTGATGGCCGTGGCGTCGGTCTGGCTGCTTGCCTGGGTGCTGGCGCGTTCCAGCAGGAACGGCCGCACGAGTTCTTGGCGGTTGATGTCCTCGATGGCCGTGACCGCGGTGACGGTGCGCGCGGCAGAGCCGATGTGGACGTGCTTGGTCTTTGTCGGGACCTTGTTCTCGATTTGCTCCATGAGCAATTGAACGCCCTTGCGGCCAATCTCGTAGCCCGGGGGCGCTACCGTAGTGAGCGGGACCGATCCGCTCCAAGCGAGCGGGTTACCATCGCAACCTGCTACGCGTACTTGCCCGGGGACAGAGATGCCCTTGTCGACCAGTGCCGAAACGACGCCCGAGGCCAACACATCGGTCAGGCCGACGACAAAATCGGGACGTTCGTCCGCGGGGCGCGCGGCGATTTGGGCACCGATGCCGTAGCCGTCGGCAGCGGTATTCCATTCGCCGGCGTCGATGACTTCGATCTTGATATCGGGGTGCAGGGCGAGCGCCTTATGAATGCCAAGGACGCGCAGGGTGAGTTGCATAAATGCTGCTCGGCCGACGACGACAATATGGTGCGCGCCGCGGGCGATGGCAAGTTCGGCAATGATGCGACCCTGGGCCTCGTTGTCGGCCGCTACGTAGTAGCCGGGCTCGGAGCAATGGATGTCCAGATGGACGATCGGCACGGGCATCTTGGTCATGGCGGGGTGCCAGTCGGGGGACGCCATGGGCTGAACCATGACGCCGGACATCTGGGTGCCCATAAAGTAGCGCAGGTAATGGTCCTCGAGAATATCGTCGTTATCGGCGTTGGCGATGAGCAAGTCGTAGCCGTGCTTGCGGGCCTCGTTGTGGGCGCCGCTGGCGATTTGGAGCGAAAAGCCGTGATCGAGACGGGGGAGCACCAGGCCAAAGGACTTGGTGGCGCCGCCCGCGAGCTGACGGGCGCTTTGGTTGGGCAGGTAGCCAAGGCGATTGATGGTCTCGTTGATGAGCTTGAGGGTCTCGGGGCGCAGCTTTTCGGGGTGGTTGAGCGCGTTGGAAACCGTGCCCAGCGAAACCCCGGCCTCGCGCGCGACGTCGCTGATTTTTACCTTTGCCATAGCGGCCCCTTTGATGCGTTTCAAGTACAAGCCAGATTGTAGCATCCTAAACCTACCAAAAAGGGACAGGTTTATTTTGGCAGGTTTATCTGGGGAAACGCCGTTGCCAGCGCGACCACCACGAAGGGGGCAGGTACCTTTGTGGTGGTTTGGACCGGCTGGACGTGTGTGCATCGGGTGGTATCTAAGTTGAGATACCACTTCTGGTATATCAGCTTGCGTTTGCGTGAGTACAATACTCGAACGTTATGCGTCTCAGCGCCCCCTGTGCGTGGACGTTTTGCAGTCAAGCGGACGAAGGGATTTATCCTATGTGCGGAATTGTCGGCTACACCGGCTCTGATATTGCAAAGAACATCCTGGTCACAGGCCTCAAGCGTATGGAGTATCGCGGCTATGACTCCTCGGGCGTCGCGCTCGAGGTGGGCGAGGGCGCCGCGGCGCACCTCGACGTCATCCGCCGCGTGGGCAAGGTCGCGGGCTTGGAGAGCGAGCTTTCCAACATCGACAGCGACGCTACCTGCGGTATCGGCCACACCCGTTGGGCCACCCACGGCAAGCCCTCCGTCGTTAACGCTCACCCCCACACCAGCTGCGACGGTCGTATCGCCATCGTCCACAACGGCATCATCGAGAACTTCGCCGAGCTGCGCGAAGAGCTGGAGGGCCGCGGCCACCACTTTAAGAGCGAGACCGATACCGAGGTCTTCGCGCATCTGATCGAAGAGGCTTATGCCGAGACGCACGACCTGATGGCCTCCGTGCGCGAGGCTTGCGCCCACGTGGTCGGTGCCTATGGTCTGGCCGTCGTGTGCGCTGACGAGCCCGGCGTGATCGCCGTGGCCCGCAAGGATTCCCCGATCGTGGTCGGCGTGGGCGAGACCGGCGCCTATGTCGCCTCCGACGTCATCGCGCTCATCGACGCCACCCGCGATGTCGTGGTGCTCGAGGACGGTCAGTTTGCCAAGCTTACGCCCGCAGGCGTCGAGTACACCGACGAGGCCGGCAACGTTATCGAGCCCAAGGTCACCCACATCGACTGGGACCTGGACATGGCAGAAAAGGGCGGTTATCCCGACTTTATGCTCAAGGAGATCCACGAGCAGCCGCGCGTCGTGCGCGACACGCTGGTGGGCCGCATGACGCCGGCCGGCGAGCTCGACATCGACGAGCTGGGCCTTTCGCTCGAGGAGCTCAACGACATCGACCGCGTCTACGTGATCGCCTGCGGCACCAGCTATCACGCTGGCCTCATTGCCAAGAATCTCATTGAGGGCTGGGCTCGCATCCCCACCGAGGTGGAGGCGGCCAGCGAGTTCCGTTATCGCAACCCCATCATTACGCCGACGACGCTTGTCGTTGCCGTGTCCCAGTCGGGCGAGACGGCCGATACCCTTGCCGCCATTCGCGATGCGCGCATCAAGGGTGCCAAGGTCTTCGGCATCACCAACGTGGTGGGCAGCCCCGTGGCGCGTGAGAGCGACGGCGTCATCTACACCAAGGCCAACAAGGAGATCGCGGTCGCCTCGACCAAGAGCTTCATCGGCCAGGTCGTGAGCCTTACGCTTTTGGCTCTGCTGCTGGCGCAGGTCAAGTACCGCTTGACCACCAAGCAGGCGCGCATGCTGTTCCGCGAGCTTTCCGATACGGCCGAGCAGATCCAGTGGATTTTGGATACCCAAACCGAGGCCGTGCATGAGGCCGCCCTGCTGTGCAAGGACGCGCAGTCGGCGCTGTTCGTGGGCCGTGGCATGGGTGCCGCTATTTCCTACGAGGGCGCGCTCAAGCTCAAAGAGGTCAGCTACCTGCACGCCGAGGCCTACGCCGCCGGTGAGATGAAGCACGGCCCCATCGCGCTGATCGACCCGGGCTTCCCTGTCATCGCCGTGGCCACCAAGAGTGCCACCTACGACAAGACCGTGTCGAACCTCATGGAGTGCAAGGCGCGCGGCGCCAAGGTCATCGTCGTTGCCACCGAGGGCGACGAGGAGATCAACAAGATCGCCGACTGCATTATCCGCGTGCCAGCAGTCCGCGACGTGTTCAGCCCCATCACGGCGAGCGTCCCGCTGCAGCTGCTCGCCCGCGAGGTCGCCATCCTGCGCGGCTGCGACGTCGACCAACCCCGAAACCTGGCGAAAAGCGTCACGGTCGAGTAGTTGGTTCCGCCGTTCTAGCGACTAAGGCCCGGCTCCGCATCAAGACGGAGCCGGGCCTTGTTGCATTTGCTCGGATAAAACCTGCCAAAATAAACCTGTCCCTTTTTGGCAGGTTAGCGGAGCTTGCTGGTCTCGAAGTACTCGGGGAACTGGTCCAGAACCTCGGTTTGATTGCGGAACATCATGTGCAGGTGCTTGCTGACCAAAAAGCTCGCTTCGATGGGGTCGCGACCGGCGATAGCGCGGCGAATCTGCTTGTGCTCGTTCACGATGTCCTGATTGTCGAGAACCTGCGTGGCGGCGCGCAGCCAGCGGAAGCGCTCCAGGTCGGCATTGGTCTCTTCGAGCCACGACCACACGGTGCTGCGACATGCGATGCTAAAAATCATGTGATGCATGAGGTTGTCGCTCAAAAAGAAGCCGATGCGATCCTCCTCGGCCATGGCCTTTTCCTGCAGCACGATGGCGCGGTCGAGCTGCTCGATGCCGGCCGACGTGGCGCGCGCACAGCACTCCACAATCACCTGCTTTTCCAGATGCTCGCGGATGTAACAGGCACTCTCGGCAAGGGTGAGGTTGATGGGTGAGACGTAGGTGCCGCTCTGGGGCACGGTGCGCACCAGGCCTTCCTGCGCCAAGCGAACCAAAGCCTCGCGCACGGGCGTGCGCCCCATATCCAGGTCGTCGCAAAGTTGCTTGACGCCCAGCTTTTCGCCCGGCTTGTAGTCCAGGTAGACGATTTTGCGTCGAATGGTGTGGTAGGACTGGTCCTGTAGGCTCGTTTCCTGCTCGCCGACGTGCATCGATTCTTCCATAGCGCCTCGCAACTGTTCTATCAAACTCATATGTCAGTTGTTAATTATGCCGCGAATCAGCTTTCCGCGGTGGGTAATTCGGCTGTTGCCTGAGAACTATTGCGGCATCTTAGTCTGTGTTTGCGCAAGGCTGCGCTCAATGTTGCCGTATCATAAGCCGTCGCAAACGTGAAATAGAAAGAAGGAATCCCATATGCAACTGGCAAACATCGTACGCGAGCGCTGGAAAGGCGTCTTGTTCTGCCTGATCATCGCTATCCCCGCGACGTTGCTCGGCAAACAAATTGAGGTGGTCGGCGGGCCGGTATTTGCCATCCTCTTTGGCATGGTCCTGGCGCTCGTCTTTCCCAAGAATCGTCGCGAACAGCTCGCCGCCGGCATTACCTATACGTCCAAAAAAGTCTTGCAGTACGCAGTTATCCTGCTTGGCTTTGGCATGAACCTCTCCCAGATTCTGTCCAAGGGCACCCAGTCGCTACCGATTATCGTGGCAACAATCTCGACCTCGCTTGTCATCGCCTTTGTGCTCTGCCACGTTATGAACGTGCCGGGCAAGATCGCGACGCTTGTGGGTGTGGGTTCGTCGATTTGCGGCGGTTCTGCCATCGCCGCGACCGCGCCCGTCATCGATGCCGACGATCGCGAGATTGCCCAGGCTATTTCGGTCATCTTCCTGTTTAACGTTATCGCGGCGCTCGTGTTTCCAACGCTCGGCGGCATGCTCGGGCTGACCAACGAGGGCTTTGGCCTGTTTGCCGGTACCGCCATCAACGACACCTCGTCCGTAACGGCTGCGGCGAGCGCTTGGGACAGCATGCATCCCGGCGCCAATGTGCTCGAGAGCGCCACAGTGGTCAAGCTCACCAGGACGCTGGCTATTATTCCTATCACATTGGTCCTCGCATGCTGGCAGATGCATCTGGCACGCAAGGCCGGTGGCGACGCTAAGAGCACGTTCTCGCTTAAACGCGCGTTTCCCATGTTTGTGCTGTTCTTTGTGCTGGCGAGCGTGATCACCACGGTGTTTCAGCTTCCTGTGTCCATCACGGCGCCCATCAAGGAGCTGTCGAAGTTCTTTATTGTGATGGCCATGGCGGCTATTGGTTTTAATACCGATATCGTCGAGCTGGTCAAAAAGGGCGGCAAGCCCATCGCGCTGGGCTTTTGCTGCTGGATTGGTATTGCGTGCATGAGTTTGGGAATGCAGCACGTGCTGGGAATCTGGTAGAGAAGTAGCTTGTTTGCGTGCTGCGTGTTGGTGAGCGCATTCTCACGGTGGAGCGATAGGAGCTCTTGCGGGTATGGCTTGTCCGCAGGTTTATAAGTCCCGAAGAGCTCTTATCGCCCCGCCAGGATGGCGATGCGGGGCAACACCTATACTCGCAGGATGACGCTTTCTGCCCTATAGTGTTTGGTGAGCAATATCGTTCAATTTTGAAACACTCGGTCGTGCGACCGTCGGCGGTTGCACGTCGCTGCGGACAGGGGCAAATCATGGATAGCGATGCCAAGCTGAACATCTTGACCGATGCCCTAGCTGCTGCCGGGGCCTCGGCATTGGCAATCGATGCGCGTGGGGACGTCGCGATCTCTACCATGAATGGCGCGGCGCTTGAGCGGGATGTGGCGGCTTTTGTCGCTGAGCGTCTCGACCGTATAGGAGACGGCGCGCGTCTGGTTATGGGGCGTGAGGGTACGCGCCTGAGCCTGACCGTTCGCCCCACCGACAAAGAGGGCGGGGGGCTTTGGGTCGTCGTGGTCCGCGAGGTGCGCGGCGCCGCGGCGCATGCGGGCATCGAGTGGCTCAACGCCGACGAGGTTGAGGCCCGCTACGAATCGAGCGCGTACGGCATCGTTGAGGGTGCCGCTGCGGTAGCTGCACCGGTTGCCGAGAGCTACGCGCGCGGTGTGCCCCTTATGCTCGAGGGTGAGCTGGGAGCGGGTCAGGTCGAGATCGCCAAGCGCCTCTATCTGGACGGTCCTTTTGCCGATCAGCCCTTTGTTTCCGTCGCGCTCGATGAACTCACCGATCGCGGTTGGCGCCATGTGCTCAAAAGCGCCGAATCGCCGTTGTTCCAAACGGGGCTGACCCTTTGCATTGAGGGCTGGAACGCGGTTGGCCCCCAGCGCCTCCGCGAGCTGGTCTCCACGATGGCCGACACCGCGTTGGCGACGCGCTGCCATGTGGTGCTGACAGCGAATGACATGCCGGGCGGCGGCGAAAGTGATCAAGCCGCGTTTGTGACCGAGCGCTTCGCCTGCGCGGTGAGCGTGGCGCCGGCAATCGCCGAGCAGGGAGCCGCGTCGACGAAGGTTGCGCGCTATTTGGAATATCTCGCTGATGCATTTGAGACGGCAGCACCCACGCTGTCTGCCGCGGCGACGAAGACGCTCGATGCTTACCGCTGGCCGCGCAATTATCTGCAGCTCCGCGAGGTCTCGGAACGACTGTATATATTGGTGGGGACGGGCACGGTGGACCGCGCTGTGGCGGAGGAAGTGCTCGCCCAAGAGGACGTGATTAAGACCGCAACCTTTGGCGCCCCGACGCTTGAAAGTGACCTGTATATCCTGCGACCGCTGGCCGATACCGAGCGAGATATCGCGCATCTGGTTGTAGACCATCTCCACGGCAACCGAACCCGTGCGGCGGAGGTGCTGGGCATAAGCCGTACAACGCTGTGGCGCTTGCTGAAGGACGATGACCGTTGAGCGAGGCGCCCGTGACCGCACGCGACGCGTGTGCTACAGTCCAAAGCGTTATTGTTTCGATTTGGTTACGGCGTGCGAGGGCATATGGCTGAGACTTCAAAACCGAGCCGCAGAAGGCGGAGTGCCGCGCCGGTCAACCGACGCACAACATCGGTGACGTGGGGCAAACACGCCTCGGGGTTTGATGGCTCGTTCAAGCGCACTAAATACGGCTATCCTTCGGCAAGCGCCCGCTTGGCAATGCAGGCAGAGTCCTCGCTGTGGGGCCGCAAACGCGTGGTGGGCTCAAAGCTCAAGCACGACGGAACGCTCGGCTACATCAGCCGCGGGGCGGCTCGCCGCAGCGGGCTCAATCCCGCCGGCTGGCATCGCTACGTGCCGATCGTGGCCGCCGTTGCAGTGATCGTCATCGCGCTCGCTGCGCTCGGATATGCCGGCGGTGGCGCCAACTTGGACGCAATGTTTAAATCGCCCGAGCTCGCGCATGTAGGTACAGAAGTTGTCGAGGGCGCTCAGGCCCAGACGAGCGTCGCGCCCCAGCGCGGTATCGTTGCGGCGGCCTCCACCATCGCCGATGCGCAAAAGGACGAGGACGAACAAGGCGACGGTGCCGAAACGACTCACACGAACGAAACGACGACAACGGCGACGTCAATATAAGTTGCGAGTGGGGTAGCTAAAATAGCCCCGTCCAAAATTAGCTACCCCCGCTGACGCTCCTGGGTTACCTTACGTAGACGACGTTGTCGCGGCGCGGCTTTGCCTCGGGTAGCGTGTCCTCGGCGTAGCCAAGAATGCAGTTACCGACACCGCGCAGGCTGCCGTCGGCGGGCAGGCCCCAGCTGGCCAGCAGCTCCAAGCCCTCGGGCGAGTCAAAGACCTCATGCGCGCGGTGAATCCAGCACGAATCGACACCCAGTGCATAGGCGGCGTTGAGCAAGTTGCCCATGGCGAGCGAGCCGTCTTCCAGATGTGTGGGCACGCTGCGGTCAACCAGCACCACCACAACGGTCTTGGCGCCATAGAAGGGGTCGCTGTTGCTGTCCATGACCTGGGCGTTGAGCTGTGAGAGACGCTCGACGGTCGCGGGGTCGGTGACGGCGACAAACGTCACCGGCTGGCGGCCCATGCCGCTCGGTGCATATTGGCCGGCTTCGATAATACGTGCAAGCTTTTCGGCCTCGACGGGACGATCGCTGTATTTGCGGCAGCTGCGGCGGTGAATGAGTGCTTCGATAGTCTCCATGGTGTCTCCTTGCGGTGGCGTTGCAGATGCCCCGTTCATACCCGTCGGGCTTAAACGATAGACGGTCAATTGCCCGGCCAAAAGGATAGATTCCAATTGGGAAAGTAGGTTTTGCATAAAAGTACCTTCAGAATGTGACAAACAAATGGGATGGTTAAACGTTTTATCCCGTCTACCCTGCGGTTTTTTACCACTTGCCTAAATGACGAACGCATAACCTCTGATAAAGGTTTTACTAAAGGAGTACCAACGTTTATCAATGCGCCGTGGTGGCGCCGGGCCAGGAGGTAACATCATGTTCCAGGCTGGAGATGTCGTCGAGACCGATTTCGAAGGATTTCTGAAGCTGCTGCGTTCCAAGACGCGCGCTTTCGTGTCGATCAACGACCACGAGTACTACATCACGCACACCGATGGCTATTGGCGTGTTCAGGATTGCGAGGCCCTCAACGACAAGGGCCACTTTACTGACTGCTCCGAGCTGGTCAACACGGTCTGCGAGGTCGTCGAGCTGCCGTGGATTGCCGGCAAGAGCCTGCATGACAGCTTCTCGGGCGCCACGGTCTATGAGGCCGTCGCCGCTTAGCAGGCAATAAAACCCGATTTTCACGTGACCGCTGGCGCCGCCCCCGCGCCGGCGGTCTTTTTCTGCCGATAGGCCATAAAAGTGCGCGCATTTGCGGAGAGCCTGTTGACGATAGTCAAAACTCGGACTAATCTAGAGACACAAAATTGGTCAAAAATCGGACAATCGAATGGTGGGATAGATGAATAGTGCGGTTACACTGGTCGACTTCGACCGGTTGCTCAACGGACTCGACCATATCTATTCGGAGTTCTCGCGCGCCTGCGGCCTTTCGGACTGTGCCTATTGGATGCTCGTCGACACCAGCACGGCGGGCGGCAGTATTGCCGTAAGCCGTCTGACAAGCGAATGGTTCTACAGCAAGCAGACCATCAACTCGGCAATTAAAACCTTGACGGCGCGGGGCTTCGCAACGTTGGAGTTTGCCGAAGGCAGTCGTAAGAACAAGGTTGTGAGCCTGACCGAAGAGGGCAGGCGATTTGCCGAGCGTTATGCGCTGCCGGCACTCAAGGCCGAGCAGCGAGCCTTTGGCGCGCTTGAGCCATGTGAGCAGCGCGAGATTATGCGCTTGATCGGCAAATTCTCTCAGGTGCTCGGCGATGAGTGCGATGCCTTTAAGCAGCATATCGCTGCCGAGAGCCAAGCCGAGAATCAAGGTGAGGGGGAGTCGTGCGACTGTTAATGAGGTTTCTAAAGCCATATCGAGGGCTTGTCGCAGTGACGCTGCTGGTGCTGCTGGTGGATAACGTCGGTACGCTGCTGGTTCCTACGATGCTGGCGAACATGGTCAACACCGGTATTACCACGGGCGATGTCGACTACATTTTACGCAACGGCCTATACATGTTTATTGCGACCAGCATGGCTAGCGGCGGCACGGTGCTGGGCTGCTATCTTTCGGCGCGCCTGGCCGCCAACGTGGCTTGCGATATCCGCAATGCCGTGTACGACAAATCGCTCGAGCTCGCGGCCAGCGATTTTGAGCGCTTTGGCACCGGATCGATGATCACGCGTTCGCTCAACGACATCAACGTGATTCAGCAGGCGATTCTGCAGACGATTCAGCTGGTGCTGCCCGTGCCGTTTTTGGCTGTGGCGGGCATCATCTTCGCCTGGTTTATCGATCCTGCCATGGGCACGCTGCTGGGCGTAGTCGTTGCGATTGTGCTGGTGGCGGCAGTCTTTACGGTTGCCCACGCGGCGCCGATTTTTATGCGCCTACAGGGCTTTATCGACCGCATGAACGTGGTGCTGCGCGAGAATATTGTGGGCGTGCGCGTCATCCGTGCGTTTAACAAGGAGCGCCACGAGGAACGGCGTCTGGACGAGGTGTTTAGCGAATACGCCGCCAACGCCATCAAAGTCAACCACCTGTTTGTGGGCCTCGACAGCTCAAGCTTCTTTTTGATGAACATCGCCGAGGTGGCGGTGCTGTGGGTGGGCGGCAACCGCGTAGGCGCCCACGCCATGCAGATTGCGAGTATCTCGGCGGTGCTGGAGTATGCAATTCTGATCCTGTTCTTTGTGATGATGGCCCAGATGGTGGTGCTGACGCTTCCGCGTGCTGCCGCGTGCCTGAACCGTGCGCAGCAGGTGTTGGAGATTGAGCCGAGCATCATCGATGGCGAGCGCACGCTGGATGACGGGGCGCGCGAGCCCCAAGACGAAGCCGATGCGGTGGCCGTGTTCGACCACATGTCGTTTCGCTTTGACGATGCCGACGAGGACACCCTGTGCGACCTGAGCTTTGCCTGCCGTCGCGGTCAGACGACTGCGATCGTTGGCTCGACAGGCTCGGGCAAATCGACGGTGGCAAAGCTTCTGCTGCGCTTCCACGATGCCACCAAGGGCTCCATTCGCCTGAATGGTGTGGACCTGCGCGAGCTTACGCAAGACGAAATCCGCGGGCGCATTGCCTATGTGCCGCAGAAGGCGTGGCTGTTCTCGGGCACGGTGGCGAGCAACCTTCGCTTTGGTAACGAAGGCGCGACCGAGGGCGACATGCTTCACGCGCTCCAGGTTGCCCAGAGCACCTTTGTGCTCGATCAGCCGCAGGGGCTCGATACCCCGGTGGCGCAGGGCGGCACGAACTTTTCAGGCGGCCAGCGCCAGCGCCTGGCCATTGCTCGCGCGCTCATGAAGCAGGCCGATCTGTACATCTTCGATGACAGTTTTTCGGCCCTGGACTTTAAGACCGATGCGGCCCTGCGCCATGCATTGCAAGACGAGACGCGTGACGCTGCGGTGCTCATCATCGCGCAGCGCATCTCGACGATCTTGCACGCCGACCAGATCGTCGTGCTCAAGGATGGCGAGGTTGTGGGTCTGGGCACGCATGGCGAGCTTATGGAAACCTGCGAGGTGTACCGCGCCATCGCGGAATCGCAGATGAAGGGAGGTGAGTAGCATGACCGAGGAGCTCAAGAAGCAGGGCGGCGTTGATGACGCCGCTGCCGCGGGACTGGTCGAGGAAACGGCTGCCGCGTCGACCGAGCTGGATGACGCCGCCAAGGCTGCAGCCGAGCGCGAGGCTCGCCGCCAAGCGCTCTACGAGGAAAACGAACGTGCCGAGGACGAGCGCGCCCGCGCCGAGGCAGAGCGTATGCGCGACGTGGACGACGAAGACGAGGACGAGACGCCTCGAGATACCTGGGCGACGGTGCGCCGCCTGTGGAGCGAGGCTGCCGGCGACCATTGGCGCTTCTATATCGTGTTCGCGAGCATTGTGTTCTATGCCATCTTTAACACTGCTGCGCCGGCATATAGCGCCCGCGTGATCGATGAGCTGTGGAGCCACATTCAGGTGGCGTTTGCCAACGACACCACCTTCAACATCACCTGGGAGAACTGCGGCAGGACCATCTTCATCTACTTTATGATCTGGACGGCCGCTGCCTCGTTCTACGCGCTCCAGAGCTTTTTGATGTCGAGCGTTGCCGAACGCCTCAACCTGTGCCTACGCAACCGCATCGCACAAAAGCTCAACCGTCTGCCGCTTGCCTATTTTGACGCGCATCGTCCCGGCGAGGTCGTCAGCCGCGCGACCAATGACTTGGACAAGATGTCCGAGAGCATGCAGCGCGGATTGCTGCAGCTGCTGGTGTCGATCGGTACCGTGGTGGGCGCCGTGAGCGTGATGTTCGTGTTTAGCGTGCCGCTCACGCTCGTCTTTTTGTTCTTTACGGCGTTGTCGCTGCTGGTGACCAAGGTGGTCTCGCGCCGCACGCATGACGTAACCGGTGAGCGCCAGGAGTGGGTGTCCAAGATTACGAGTGCGGTCGAGGAAGGCTACTCGGGCCGTCTGGTGATTCGCGCGTTTAACCGCGAGCGTCAGAGCTCTGCCGAGGTGCACCAGGCCTCGGGCGAGCTAGCGCGCGTGAGTGCCAAGGCCGATTTTATGATTAACGCCGTCGGTCCCGCGGTGCGCTTTATCGGCCGCCTGGCACAGATCGTGATTGCGATTGTGGGCTGCAGCATGCTGGTTGCCGGCCACATGACCGTCGGCGTGTTCCAGGCGTTCTTCCAGTTTATCTACGAGGCATCCGAGCCCATGACGCAGCTGTCGTTTACCTTCAACTCGCTACAGAGCGCGCTGGCGAGTGCGGAGCGCGTGTTCGACCTGCTCGATGAACCCGAGATGGAGGCCGATCCGCTGCCGGACGAGGCCGCCAGGCTACCGGGTCGCGTTGAGGGCCGTGTCGCTTTTGAGCATGTACGCTTTGGCTACGCGCCCGACAAGCCGCTCATGCGCGACGTGTCGTTTACTGCCGAGCCGGGCCAGAAGATCGCCGTGGTGGGAACCACGGGCGCGGGCAAAACCACGCTCATCAACCTGCTCATGCGCTTCTACGAGATTGACGGCGGGCGTATTACGCTCGACGGCGTGGACACGAGCCGCATGGATCGTGGCGAGCTGCGCCAGCAGTTTGGCATGGTGTTGCAGGATGCCTGGCTGTTCGACGGAACGATTGCCGAGAATATCGCCTATGGCTGCCCCGAGGCGACGCGCGAGGAGATCGTGGCGGCCGCACGCGCCGCGCAGGTCGACTTCTTTGTGCGCACCATGCCGCAGGGCTATGACACGCGCGTGGCCAACGATGCCGAGAGCATTAGCCAGGGTCAGCGCCAGCTGCTGACCATTGCGCGCGTGCTGCTCAACAACCCGGCGATTCTCATCCTGGATGAGGCGACCTCAAGCGTGGATACGCGCACCGAGCTTGCCATCGGCCGTGCCATGGACGCGCTCATGCATGGGCGCACGAGCTTTGTGATCGCGCATCGCCTGTCGACGATCGTGGATGCCGACCTGATCTTGGTCATGGACCACGGCAATATCATCGAGCAGGGTACGCACAAGGAGCTACTGGCTGCCGAGGGTGCCTACGCCGACCTCTACCTAAGCCAGTTCGCATAAGGTGACAAGGGGGCAGCCTCTTTGTCACATCACAAATAAGGCGCGTCGGGGATGAATTCCCTGGCGCGCCTTTGCGTTGACGTCAATGTTGTCGGTGGTCGTCCGCTTCTAACGCTTGTCCACGAGCTTGGCGACGAGGGCCTTAAGCTCGGCCACCTCTTGCTCGAGCTCCTTGACGCGGCGGGCGTTCTCGGTGATGCCTTGACGATTGAGCGCGGACTGCTCGGCGGCGGCGTCGGGCATGTACTCGCGATGCTGCTTGGCGTCGAAGCTTTCCTCGAACACGCGGCAGCCGTTGCGCTTGATGATGCGTCCCGGCACGCCAACGACGGTGCAGTTGTCGGGCACGTCCTTGACGACAACCGAGTTGCCGCCGATCTTGACGTTGTTGCCGATGCGAATGTTGCCGAGCACCTTGGCGCCTGTGCCCACGGTGACGTTGTTGCCCAGGGTGGGGTGGCGCTTGCCGGTCTCGTTGCCGGTGCCGCCAAGCGTGACGCCCTGGTAGAGCACGCAGTTGTCACCCACGATGGTGGTTTCGCCGATGACGACACCCATGGCGTGGTCGATAAAGAAATGCTTGCCGATCTGTGCGGCGGGATGAATCTCGACGCCGGTGATGTGGCGGGTAATTTGCGAGAGCACACGGGCGAGCGAGCGATGACCGTGCTCCCAGAGCCAGTGCTCGGGTACGTGGTTCCACTTGGCGTGCAGGCCAGGATAAGAAAGAAAGATGACCAGACCGTTTTGCGCGGCGGGATCCTGCGCCTGGACGGTCTTGATGTCCTCGCGAATGGTACTGATAAAGCTCACCAGCCGCCCTCCCTTAGCGCCGTGACAATGCGATTCAATAAAGTATAGCGATTTGCTAGGGATTAGGAAGGACAATCTTGGCGGCTTTGCGTGACAGGTGTCAGTTATGCAAACTTGCTGGTAATGACGTAAGACTTTTGAGGGGTTTGGCCCGTACTCGCGCTGCAACCGTATACTGGTCAACTTGGACGTGTCCGCGCCCACAACTGAGAGGTTTTACTTCATGGGTTTCATTAATTTTATCGCTGAGCTGCTCAAAGACCCGCGCACCGCGATTGCCAGCTGGATCGCCGCCGGCCCGCTTATGGCCTACGGCTGCGTGTTCTTGATCATCTTTATCGAGACGGGCGTGGTTTTCTTCCCGTTCCTTCCCGGCGATTCGCTGCTGTTTGCCTCGGGCTTCTTTGCCCACAACGGCGGCTTTAACATCGTGGCGCTTCTGGCCACCGCATGGGCCGCAGCCATCCTGGGCGATCAGTGCAACTTTATGATCGGCCACTTCTTTGGCAAAAAGATTATCGCCTCGGGCAAGGTAAAGGCCATGACGCCCGAGCGCATTAAAAAGTCCGAGGATTTCTTGGACAAGTGGGGCCACCTGGCCATCTTCCTGGGTCGCTTCTTCCCGTTTATCCGCACCTTTGTGCCTTTTATCGCCGGCATGGGCGGCATGCACTGGCGCAACTTTGTCGTCTTTAACGTGCTGGGCGGCATTACCTGGTCGACGGTCTTTACGCTGCTGGGCTACTTCTTTGGTGGCATTCCCTTTGTGCAGGAGCACTTTGAGCTGCTGATTATCGGCATCGTCGCCGTGTCGATCATTCCGACCGTGGTCGGCTTGGTTAAGGCTAAACTGGGCAAAAAGAACGCATAGCTCGAGGCAGCGCACAAACTGTGTCGTTGAGGCCCGTCACCGATTGCGGTGGCGGGCCTTTATGCTTCGGTCAAATGAAAATACTTTACTTAGTTAAAGAAAAGCGTTTTATCAGACGCGTACGGGGAGTACAATCTCCTGCATGCGAATCGATATGCCATGGGCTTTGGTGTTGCCCGCGTGTCCCGTCCGGCTCTACGCTCCGGGCGTGCGACGTTGCGACGCGGTCGGCCTCGGTCCTTGCGTGCGAGTTCGCGAGTATGCAACTGTGTATGTAAGGAGCGACATATGACTGTCGAGAAGAAGGATATCGATTGGGGTAGCCTCGGCTTTGGCTACATGAAGACCGATTACAGCTACGAGGCTCATTGGAAGGATGGCGAGTGGGACGAGGGCGGCCTGACCACCGACCACACCCTGCATGTCTCCGAGTGCGGTGGCATCTTCCATTACTGCCAGGAGGTCTTTGAGGGCCTGAAGGCCTACACCGCCGAGGACGGCAGCATCGTCTGCTTCCGTCCCGACATGAACGCCGAGCGCATGTATAACTCTGCCCAGCGCCTCGAGATGCCCCCGTTCCCCAAGGATAAGTTTGTTGAGGCCGTCAAGCAGGTCGTTTCTGCCAACGCCGCTTGGGTTCCGCCCTTCGGTTCCGGTGCGACCCTGTACGTGCGTCCGTTTATGATCGGCTCCGGTGACGTGATCGGCGTGGCTCCCGCTCCTGAGTACACGTTCCGCATTCTCGTGACCCCGGTCGGTCCGTACTTTAAGGGCGGCCTCAAGCCTGTCAAGCTGCGCGTTTCCGAGTACGACCGCGCCGCACCGCACGGCACCGGCAATATCAAGGCCGGCCTAAACTACGCCATGTCCCTCAAGCCCACGATGGAGGCCCATCGCGAGGGTTATGCCGAGAACCTGTATCTCGACTCCGAGTCCCGCACCTATGTCGAGGAGACCGGTGGCGCGAACGTTCTGTTCGTGAAGGAGGACGGCACCCTCGTCGTTCCTCAGTCGCACACCGACTCCATCCTGCCCTCCATCACCCGTCGCTCGCTCGTTCAGGTTGCCGAGGATTTGGGCATGACCGTCGACCAGCGTCCCGTCGAGTGGGCCGAGGTCAAGGCCGGCACCTTTGTGGAGTGCGGCCTGTGCGGCACCGCTGCCGTCATCTCCCCGGTGGGCGAGATCGACAACAAGGTCTACGGTGCCGATGAGACCGTGACCTTCCCGGCTGGCTGCACCGAGATCGGCCCCGTGATGAAGAAGCTTCGCGAGACCCTGACCGGTATCCAGTCCGGTGCTGTCGAGGACAAGCACAACTGGGTTTATACCGTGGCGTAACCTGGCTTCGTAATTCTCATCAAGCCCTGACCGAGGCGGACCGGCCTATCTCCCGGCGCATTCCACAGGACGAAAGAACCTCCGCCGCACGTAGTGCGCAGCGGAGGTTCTTTCATGTCCGAGGACGCGCCGGGAAATAGGCCGGTCCGCCTCGGTCGAGTGCTCTGCATTCCTTGCCAGGAGGTTACTGGGCTGTAGGGGAGATGGTGCGCGGCCTATTGGCCGCGCCTTTTATTTGGCTGTTAGGGCTTTGCCGTAGTTGCAGCCGAAGAGGGGGCGTACGCGGTTTTTCGGTTGCCGCTCGCCTGGGGTGGGGCGGGGCGTGCATTTTTGGGAGTTTTCAGCAGTCGAGGGTGCCTGCATACTGGTTTTTGGACGAAAGTCAGGCGCCATGAGCCGCATCCTGTAAAAAAATGAACGATCTCTGAGGCGCTGAGGGCTCAGAATCAGGGTTTTCAACGCGGTTCTGTGGGCCCATTCCTGCCCCGTGGGTTCCGGGATGCTGAAAACTCCAAAATTTGCACGCCGCCCCTGGGGGTACCTTCGGGCAAAAAGCAACCGCCCCGTCGAAGTATGCATTCGACGGGGCGGTTTATGCAAAAACGGTTGTAGATGCGTCAACGGCTCACTAGAACTTGACGGTCGGTGCCTGGCGGGCGGCCTCGGCGGCCTCGAAGCCCTGGCGCTCCTTAAACTGGAAGATGCCGGCAAAGATAACAGCCGGGAACGTCTGGATGGCGTTGTTGTAGCTGAGCACACAATCGTTGTAGCTCTGGCGCGCGTAGCTCACCTTGTTCTCGGTGTCCTCGAGTGTGGACTGGAGCTGCGTAAAGTTGGTGTTCGCCTTAAGGTCGGGGTAGGCCTCGGCGACGGCAAAGAGCTGGCGCAGCGCACCGGTCAGCACGTTGTCGGCTTCCATCTTGGCCTCGGGGGTGGTGGCGCTTACGGCGGCGTTGCGCGCGTTGACTACGGCGGCGAGCGTGTCCTGCTCGTGCTTGGCGTAGCCCTTGACGGTCTCGACCAGGTTAGGGATCAGGTCGTTGCGGCGCTGCAGCTGCGTGTCGATGTTCTGCCAAGCGTTATCGATGCGATTGCGCTTGGTGACCATGTTGTTGTAGATGCCGGCGATGGCGCAGGCGATCACAACGACAACAACGATACCGATGATGACGGGAAGCATGATGTCTCCGTTTCGAATGGCAGCGGCGTTTTGCGCCTGCCGTTGTTGGTATAACGTATCTAGTATACCCGCAACCTTTGGCGGTGCCGAACTTTCCGGTAAGCGTTGTGTTTCAACCAGGGAGGGGGCGCCAATAGCGAACGGGTGGTACAGGTGTAAGATATGCGACAAATTAAGGAATGCTGTCTACGCCTTGAGGATGGCGATACGGATGGACCTTCGCATCAAGAAAACCTATCGTGCCCTGTTCGATGCCTTTACCGAGCTTTTGGAAGAGCATCGGTTTGAGGATTTGACGGTTGCCATGCTTTGCGACCGGGCCCTGATTCGCCGCACGACGTTCTATAAGCATTTTCGCGATAAAAACGATTACTTCGCCTTTTATATCGATGAGCTCATGTCGGGCTTGCCGCAAAAACAGCCCGATGAGGCCGGCGCGGTGTCTGCCGAGGACGTGCGCGCGCTTCGGCACGCGATTTTGGACGATGCCATGGATTTGATTCTGGCGCACGAGCGGCTCATGGATAACATTTTGGCAAGCAGCATGTCGGGCATGTTGACCAACGTTATTTGCGACCGCATTGCCCGTTCCATCCGCGAGCGTGTGATGAACGTGCTTGCCGAGGATGCCCTGGCCCCCGTGTCACTCGAGACGACGTCTGAGTTTGTCGCCGGCGGTATTATTCGACTTTTCACGATATGGTGGGAATCGGGCCACGATCTTGAGCGTCGACCCGAGATAGCCGACGTGGTCGATGCGCTGTTTGAGCGCACCATGACGCCGGTACATCACTAGAAGTGGCGGAGAGAGGGGGATTCGAACCCCCGGAACGCTCTCGCGCTCAACGGTTTTCAAGACCGCCGCATTCAACCGCTCTGCCATCTCTCCGTGAGTCGTAATGATAGCATCGTTTTGAATTTGCAACAGGGAAGGCGAACGATGACGAGCACCGAAATCGACGAGAAGTTCATGCGCGAGGCGCTGGCCGAGGCGCGCGCCGCTGCTGCGGTGGGCGAGGTACCGATTGGTGCCGTGGTGGTGCGCGCGGGCGAGATTGTCGCGCGGGCGCATAATCGTCGCGAGCTCGACCAGGACCCTTCGGCGCATGCAGAGTTCGCGGCCCTGTGCGCTGCCGCTCGGTCGCTCGGTCGCTGGCGCCTTTCCGATTGCACGGTCTATGTAACGCTCGAGCCTTGCTGCATGTGTGCGGGGCTTATGGTCAACGCGCGCGTGGGGCGCTGCGTGTATGGCGCGGCTGATGCCAAGGCGGGCGCGCTGGGTTCGCTATATGACCTGAATGCCGATTCGCGCCTGAACCATCGGTTTAATGTAACCGCCGGCGTGCTGGCGGATGAGTGTCGTGAGGTGTTGAGCGGCTATTTTAGTGGGCTGCGTGGCGCCGATGGTGCTGGCTGCGGTTGTGGGGCCGATCTTGAGGCGCATGCCGCTCATGCCGAGGCGCTCACGTGTGCCGAAGATATTGCCGTTGAGGCGGTTGACTTTGGCCCCGCGTGCCGCCGGCCCCGCCGTGTGCTGCTGGCAATCGACTCCTTTAAGGGTAGCGTTTCGAGCGCGCAGGCAGAGAAGGCCGTTGCCGAAGGCGTGCGCCGTGTGTGGCCCGATGCCGAGCTGGGCGCTTTGCCGCTGGCAGATGGTGGCGAGGGAACGCTCGACGCCATCGCCGCGCGTGGTGGCGAGCTTTCAACCTGCGAGGTTGCAGGCCCCTTGGGCGACCGCGTGTCTGCCCGGATGTTGGTGGACGGCGAGCACGAGTCCGCGGTCATCGAGATGGCCGAGGCGGCGGGTATTGGGTATTCGCCTTGCACGGAGTCGGCGGCGTTGGAGGCCACAACCTATGGCGTGGGCGAACTGATGCTTCGTGCGGTTCGCGCGGGTGCAAAGACTATCTATATTGGCTTGGGCGGCAGCGCCACCAACGACGGCGGCGCCGGCATGCTGCAGGCGCTGGGCGCGCGTCTTGTCGATGACCGTGGCTGCGATATCGCGCCGGGGCTCGCGGGCCTTGAACGAGTCGCCGGTGTTGACCTGACGCCGGCGCTTCGGGTGCTGGGCGGCGCGCGCATCGTGGTGCTTTCCGATGTCGAGAATCCGCTCGTGGGGCGTCGCGGGGCGCTTGCGGTGTTTGGCGGGCAAAAGGGCCTGCCGACAGACGATGCCGAAGCGCTGGGCGGGTATGACGGCTGGATGGTTGGCTACGGTCGACTGCTCGATACGGCGGTTGCCGAGGCACGGGCTCAGGGGCTACTGCGCATGCCCGAGGGTGCGCGGACGTTTGGCTCGGTGCTCGGCGTGCCCGGTGCTGGTGCCGCTGGCGGTCTGGGCGCCGCGTTGTTGACACTTGGTGCCGAGTTGCGTTCGGGCGTTGAGACGGTGCTCGACCTCGTTGGGTTCGACGAGCGCGTGCGCGATGTCGACTTAGTCATAACGGGCGAGGGCAATATGGACGAGCAATCTGCTGCCGGCAAGGCGCCAGTGGGCGTGGCCCGCCGTGCCAAGCGCTATGGCAAGCCGGTTGTTGCCGTCGTGGGCGGTCGTGCCGACAACCTGGATGCGGTGTATGGGCAGGGCGTCGACCTGGTTTTGCCGGTCTGCCGCAGACCCATGGGCCTTGAGCTGGCGCTCGATCCCCAGGAAGCCACAACCAACCTCATCTGCGCCGGTGAATCCGCCGCCCAAGCCTTCGACCTTGGCCGCATCTAAAATCCATCCCCTCGATAAGTTGCGGTGAAATAGTTCTTGTTTTTGGCCTCGGGTCGTAAAACAGGAACTATTCCACCGCAACTCAAAAGTGGTCTTTTTGGCTCCGTCCCAAATTAGCCACCTTGCCCTGTCGAGCAGGAGCAGGTAAGATATACCGAGCGCCTAGCGCGTTCGATGGGTTCGGATGACGACATGTTCCGAATCTGGTCAGGTCCGGAAGGAAGCAGCCATAAGGAGCCTCTGTCGGGCATCCGAATCCATCGAGCGCACGGGCGTTTTTTGGTGCCGCGATGCGGTCCCGGTGCCGGCGGGCTGTTTGGTGTCTCGCTGGTCCTCGGCTTTGCCTGCGGGATCGCTCGACTACCAAACAGCCCGCCGGCACCGGGACCACTTCGTCCAAAAATCACCCGTAGAGGCGCATTTATCTGAAGAATTGAATCCCTGGCGTTATGCCGCTCGCTGGCGTTGCCAAAACATCGGCTGCTACATGCCTTGGGCGCTAGTGACCGTCGCCCTTACATCTGTAACGAGTTGCTTACGTATCTTCAGGGCTCTCCGTACTATCATGAATCAGATTGAATAGAGATGATGATAGGGAGCGCCTATACATGATTGAGCTGCTCAGGCGTTTTGGTGGCAAGTTTCGCCGGTATATGGTGATTGGTCCTGCGTGCAAGCTGATCGAAGTGATCTTTGACCTGCTGACGCCGCTGGTGATTGCCCAGATGATCGATAAGGGCATCGGTGCGCACGATGTGAACGCCGTTGTCCACTACGGTATGGTGCTTGACGCCATGGCCGTGATCGGCATCTCGTTTACGCTTGTTTGCCAAAAGATGGCGGCGCTCACCTCGCAGGGCATGGGCACCGACATTCGCGGTGCGCTCTACCAGCACATCAATAAGCTGAGCTATGCCGAACTCGACCGCTTTGGCACGCCGTCGCTTATCACCCGCATCACCAACGACGTCAACCAGGTGCAGCTTGCCGTGGCGCTCGGCGTGCGTATGCTTATCCGCTGGCCCTTCCTGGCGGTGGGCTCTATGTGCGCAGCCCTTGCCATCGACCTTAAGCTCGGCATCATCTTTTTGATCTGCACGCCCGCTATCGGCCTGGTGTTTTGGTTTGTCATGGCGCGCTGCATCCCGTACTACAAGCAGCTGCAGGCAAAGCTCGACCGCATCGCGCTTATCTGCCGCGAAGGCCTTTCGGGCGCTCGCGTGGTTCGCGCCTTCGTGCGTGAGGACCACGAGCGCGAGCGCTTTGCCCAAGCCGCCGACGACCAGGCCCATACCGCCATCGCGGTGGGCAAGCTCTCGTCGATCCTTAACCCCGTCACGTTTTTGGTGATGAACCTGGGCGTGTGCGCCATCCTGTGGGTGGGCGGCATCCAGGTCAACGTGGGTGAGCTTACGCAGGGCCAGGTCATGGCGTTCGTCAACTACATGACGCAAACCCTGACCTCCATCGTGTACGTCGCCAACCTGGTCGTGGTCTTTACCAAGGCGAGCGCCAGCGCGTCGCGTATCAACGAGGTGCTCAATTGCGTGCCGAGCATTACCGACGAGGGCAACCAGCCGGTCGCGCTGCCCGAGCCGAGCGAACTGGCGGGTGGTGCTGCTCCAGTCCCCGCACTGAGCTTTGACCATGCGAGCTTTTCGTTTGGCGCGGGCGCGGCAAATGCCGTGAGCGATGTGACCCTGAAGCTGCCGCTGGGCAAAACGCTCGGCATTATCGGCGGTACAGGCAGCGGTAAGTCCACGCTTGTCTCGCTTATCCCGCGCCTGTACGATGCGAGCGCCGGCAGCGTGTGCGTGATGGGCGCCGACGTGCGCGCTTGGCCACTCGACCAGCTGCGCCATGCGGTCGCGACCGTTCCGCAACGCGCGTCGCTCGTGAGCGGCACCATCCGCAGCAACCTGACCTGGCGTGACGATTCGGCGACCGACGAGGAGCTCTGGGCGGCGCTCGATATGGCGCAGGCCAGCGAGTTCGTGCGCAACAAGCCGCAGGGGCTCGACGCCCCGGTCGAGGCGGGCGGCAAGAATTTTAGCGGTGGCCAGCGTCAGCGCCTGACTATCGCGCGCGCCTTGGTGGGCTCGCCGCAGGTTCTGATCATGGACGACTCCGCCTCGGCGCTCGACTTTAAGACCGACGCGGCGCTTCGCCATGCCATTCGCGAACGAAGCATGCGCGGTGCCGCCGAGGGCGGGCTGCCGCTGACCACGGTGATTGTGAGCCAGCGCGTCTCGACCGTGCGCGACGCCGACATGATCTGCGTACTCGACCACGGCTCGGTTGCGGGCCTGGGCACGCACGATGAGCTGTACGCGACCTGCCAGCTCTATCGCGAGATTTGCCAGTCGCAGCTGCGCCGCGAGGAGCTCGAGGGCCAGCAGGGGAGCACGACGCCCGCGTCCGCTCCGACCGCCTCCGCATCCGTCTGCGCAAAGGAGGGCTGCTAAATGAATCCGTACACTTCTTCCGGTTCGGTTGCCACGATGACGGCCAACGTGTCCGGCAACGATAACCTCAACGACCTGGGCGACGGTCCGCGCCAGCCCGGCGATCCCGAGCGCTATCCCGTGGGTGCGGTGACCCGCCGCCTGCTGGGCTATGTTCGCCCGCACCGCGTCTCGTTTGCAGCGTCGTTTGTGAGTGCCGCCATCTCGGTGATCTTGCAACTCTATACGCCCATCCTCATCGGCGAGGGCATCGACCTCATCGTCGCCGCCGGGCGGGTGGACTTCGACGCGCTGCCGCCGCTTGTCACCAAGCTCGCAATTGTCGTCGTAGGTGCTGCGGCCTTCCAGTGGCTGCAGGGCTACTGCGTTAACCGCCTGTCCTACGAGACAGTGCGCGACATGCGCGTGGAGGCGAGCGATAAGCTCAGCCGCATGCCGCTCAGCTTTATCGACAGTCATGCCCACGGCGATCTTATGAGTCGCGTGGTCAACGACGTCGACCAGGTGGGCGACGGTCTGCTGCAGGGCTTCACGCAGCTCTTCACCGGTGTTATCACCATCGTTGGCACGCTCGCGTTTATGCTCTCCATTAACCTGACCATGACGCTCGTGGTGGTGCTTGTCACGCCGCTTTCCATTTTTGCAGCCGGCGCCATCGCCAAGCTCTCCAACAAAAGCTTTACGGCACAACAGCGTATTCAAGGGCAGCTCGGTGGTCATATCGAGGAGTACGTAGGCGAGCAGAAGCTTGTCGACGCTTTTGCCTATGGCTCCAGCGCGCAGCTGCGCTTTGATGCCCTTAACGCCGAGCTCTATACGGCAGGCGAGCGCGCGCAGTTTATGGGCTCGCTTTCCAATCCCGGTACGCGCTTTATCAATAACATCATCTATGCTGTGGTCGCCGTGATCGGCTGCGTGGGCGTGATCACGGGCGTGCCCGCGGCGCTTACGGTGGGCGGCGTGCAGATTTTCCTGTCCTATGCCAACCAGTACACCAAGCCGTTCAACGAGGTTACCAACGTCATTACGCAAATCCAGACGGCGTATGCCTCGGCGCGCCGCATGTTTGCACTGCTCGACGCCCGCGAGCAGGAGCCCGATGCGCCAGACGCCGTGGAGCTTGCCGCCCCGCGTGGCGAGGTGACTTTTGAACACGTGGACTTTAGCTATGTGCCCGACCGCAAACTGCTGCAGGATATCTGCATCGATGCCAAGCCCGGTATGCGCTATGCGCTCGTCGGTCCTACGGGCTGTGGCAAGACGACGCTCATCAACCTGCTGTTGCGCTATTACGATATCGATGCTGGGCGCATCGTGGTCGATGGCCGGTCTTCGCGTGACTACACGCGCGCAAGCCTGCGCCGCGCCTTTGGCATGGTGCTGCAAGATACCTGGCTGTTCGAGGGCACGGTGGCCCAGAACATTGCCTACGGTTGCCCCGGTGCCACGCGCGAGCAGGTTATCGAGGCCGCCAAGCGCGCGCACGCGCATAAGTTTATCGTGCAGCTGCCAGGCGGCTACGATACGGTGATCGGCGAGGACGGCGGCACGTTTAGCCAGGGTCAAAAACAGCTGCTGTGCATCGCGCGCGTCATGCTCACCGACCCGGCGATTTTGCTGCTGGACGAGGCGACCTCGAGCATCGATACCCGCACCGAGCTGCAGGTTCAGGCGGCATTCGACGAGCTCATGGCAGGTCGCACAAGCTTTGTCGTGGCGCACCGCCTGTCGACGATTCGCAACGCCGATTGCATCCTGGTGATGCGCAACGGCGAGATTATCGAGCGCGGCACGCACGACGAGCTGCTAGCGACAGGCGGCTTCTACGCCGAACTCTACCGCAGCCAGTTTGCCCAGTAGGGGCCACCGATTGACGGCTGATGGTTTACATCTGCGTCGTTAGTACTAAGATATTCATCTAATAAACTGCATTAATGGCTCGAGTTTCGGGGGAAACGAGGCAACGTGACTATGACATGCTCTTTGGTGGTCAACAGCAAGAGCGGTAATACCAGGATGGTTTCGGGCGCGATCAAGCGCGCTCTGCAGGCTGCGGGTGTTGAGTTTGTCCATGCCGCGGCGTTGAGCGACGATGCAGATGCGGATCAGGTTGCGCTCGAGGCGCAGGGCGCCTGCGCGGCCGACACGGTGCTCGTCGGTTTTTGGTGCGACAAGGGCGCGTGCACGCCTTCGGT